>JBEKJO010000040.1:0-36614 GCA_050011195.1 Verrucomicrobiota bacterium
GTTTGGCATTCGGACGATTCGCTTCGATGTGGACAAGGGGTTCTTCCTCAACGGCCATCACGTCGAGCTTTACGGCACCGCCAGCCACCAGGATTTTGCCGGCGTGGGGATTGCCGTCCCCGACAGCCTGCAAGCCTGGCGGGTCAGCCAGCTGAAGAAGATGGGCTGCAATGCCTGGCGGACCGCGCATAACCCGCCCAGCGTGGCGCTGCTGGACGCCTGTGACCGGCTCGGGATGCTGGTGATGGATGAGAACCGGCATCTGGGCGACTGCTATTCCCACCATAGCCCGTCAGGGACTGCCGCCACGAATCTTTCCGATCTGACCTGCATGATTCTGCGGGACCGCAACCATCCCAGCATCATCATGTGGTCCATGTGCAACGAGGAGGAGCTGCAAGGGACGCCGGAGGGCGCCGGCATTTTCTCCGCCATGATGGAGGTGGTGCATCGTTATGATCGGACCCGCCCCATCACCTGCGCCATGAATGCCGGCTGGCTCAAGCCCGGAATTGCCGACGTCGAGGACATTATCGGGGTCAACTACAGCCCCGGCTCCTATGACGCCATCCATCAGCGCCACCCGCGCAATGCGATGTTCGGCAGCGAGGACACCAATGACAAGACGACACGCGGCGAATATGTTGATGACCGCACCAACGGATTGCGCAGTTGCTATAACCTGTCCGAGAAGGGATGGCTGCCGGTGGTGACGCGCCCCTTTGTGGCCGGGTCGTTCACCTGGACGGGCTTTGACTACAAGGGCGAACCCAACCCTTACGGCTGGCCGGACATCAGCAATAACACCGGGCTGCTGGACGTATGCGGATTCCCAAAAGACAAATGCTATTATTTTCAATCCTGCTGGACGACCAAGCCTATGGTGCATTTACTGCCCGATGGCTGGAACTGGCCGCGCAAGGAGGGACAAAATATCCGGGTGATTGCCTTCAGTAACGTTCAACGGGTCGAACTGTTCCTCAACGGGCAGAGTTTGGGGGCCAAGATCATGTCCGGGGATGCCCATGTCGAATGGCAGGTTCCCTATCAGCCCGGCCAACTGGTCGCCAAAGGCTACACCAACGACAAGGTGGTCGCTACCGACACCGTGGAAACCACCGGCGCCCCCGCCCGCATCCAACTTTCACCCGACCGGACAACGCTCCAAGCCGACGGGGAAGACGTGGTGGTGGTCCCGGTCTCCATTTTGGATGCTCAGGGCCGGCTGGTTCCTAACACCGATAACCGCGTTCACTTCCACCTCACCGGTGACGGTCGGATTTTGGGGGTTGGCAACGGCAACCCAAGCGATCACGACCCGGACAAGGCCGATCAGCGAAACGCCTTCCACGGCCACTGCATGGCGGTCATTCAGGCGGGTCCGCACCCTGCGGTTCTTCAGCTTACGGTCACCTCGCCGGGGCTGACATCAGCCAGTATAGACTTCCAGACCCGGTAGTGCGGACATTGATTATTATGGACCTGGCAAAACGAATCCGCCTGAATCGCCTCTTCGCCCATCCGTCGCAGCGCCTTTGTTCGGTTGCGGTCGATCATTTCGTCGGCTACCAAAAGGGGCTTCCCGAGGGCCTGCTCAACCTGCCGGAGGCCATCCGCAAACTCGCCGAGGGCAAACCCGACGCCATCACCATGCTCAAAGGCACCGCCAAGAGCGCCTGGGAACCTTATGCGGGCCGGATACCGCTGATTATCCAATCAGTATGCTTCACAGCCGACGATGCCACCATCGAAAATATAGCGCGCCCCGAGGAGGTCCTGCGCCTCGGCGCGGACGCCATCGCCGTGTCCCTCGGCGTCCGCGGTCCCAATGAAGGGAAGTTCCTGAAGATTCTCTCGCAGATGGTCGAAGAGGCGGACCGCATCGGTCTGCCAGTAATCTCCCATATCTACCCGCGCGATTTCGCAAACGGCGGGACTATCGTTCACGATCCGGAAAACATCATGTGGGCGGTGCGCTGCGGCATTGAATGCGGCGCCGACGTCATCAAGGTCCCGTTCACCGGCGATGCCCTGTCCTATCAGCAAATCGTTGCTTCCAGCCCGGTTCCGGTCGTCGCCGCCGGCGGGCCTCGCTGCGACAGCCTGCGGAGCGCCTTGGAAATGATGGTCAAAGTCGTGGATTCCGGTGCGCGCGGTGCGACGATCGGGCGCAACGTCTGGGGCGCCCCGGACCCGACCCGTGCTCTGGTCGCCTTCCGCGCCGTGATCCACGACCGGATGACGCCCGCCGCCGCCCTCGAAGCCGCAGGGCTGAGCCAGCCGCGCGCGCCTCGCAAAGCGGACCAGTCGGTCTCAGCCACTTGAGATCGCTGCGCTCGATGGCCAGCGATTGTGCTCGATATCCGGCGCGGATTCCGTTGCAATGAGGAACCATGAACACCAACCTCACTCGAAAGTTTGCGCTGGCGGCGCTGTTGGCGTTGCTAACGACCGCTTCCATCCGCGCCGGCACCATCACGGTGGTCAGCCTGCCCGCGACCGGCACCGATGCGGCCACGGGAATCAGCACCGCGAACACGTATGTGTGCTGTCTGGCTTTTGGAACCAACGCCAACATCACCATCAACGGCGTGCCCTTTCAATCAGTTAAACCCAACAACACCGTCACATCTGTCAACGGCACCGATAACACTCACGGCGGCACTTACACCTTGACCGCCAACCACAACCTTAATAGCACTTCCAATACGAATGCAACGGGCGAGGCCGACGGCAACACGCTCGCAATGTTGGGAAGCGTCGCTTATGTGGCCTCCAGCGCCCCGGTCGGCAGTTGGCTCGTGCAGGACTACGGCGGGCTGGCCGTCGGGGGGCAGTACGCGTTGCGCATTTACTATCGGCAATGGTCAACCACGGGTACTCGGGCCATTAATATCGCGTTCGATGGGGAGGGAACCAACCAAGCCTATACCAGCAATCCGCTCAACGAGGACGCCGGCGGAGCGCACTATATCGAGTACGATTTTACGGCCAACTCGGGCGACGTCTTCATGTACATGACCAACTTGACCGCCAACGAAAGCGCGATGATCTACGGAATGTCACTCCAGCAAACCGCCCCTCCCGTGGTCAACGTGGCGCCAACGATCAATACGCAACCTGTGGGCTTTACGAATTTGGCCGGACTCACCGGCTCTTTAAGCGTGAGAGCTTCCGGTGCGCCAGTGCCCACCTATCAATGGTTCCAAAACAGTTTGCTGGTCCCCAACTATACGAACGCGGGCGTGCAGTTTATTCCCTTGGATCCAACCAACGGGGGTTTGTACTATGTGATCGTCACCAACGTCGCCGGCTCGATTACCAGCAGCGTGGTGTCCGTGGGGGTCCTGGTCAACGCCATCACCAACGTCATTTCTTCCACGCTTTCGCAGGTGCGGCTTCCGGCCATCGGCACGGATGCCGCCACGGGCATCGGCGCGGGGAGCAACTATCTGTGCGTGCTGGATTTTGGCTCCTCGGCCTTCTCAGGGGCGGTCAATGGAATCACTTTTACCCCCGTGAATCTCACCGAGACAACGCAGTCAGGCACTGATCCCAATTATGGCGGGACTGCGACGGCTTCGACCACCGATACCAACGGCTTTAAGGACGTCGCGGGCGGCGGGGCCAGCATTAGCGCGCAGGCCGACGGCAAGATGGCTTCTGTGTTAGCGGGCGCGAGCTACCTGGGCACGGCGCCGGTGGCCACCACCGCCACCTTGAGTTGCGTCGGGTTGGCGCCTGGGGCGAAGTACTCACTGCGCTACTACTACCGGCAATGGACTGCCGGGGATCTTCCGACTCGACCGGTCCAATTTGTATTCAATGGTGACGGCACCAACGCCACCTTCGAGACGGACGAGGATATCGGAGGGGCCTATTACCTCGAGTATGATTTCACCGCGGCGGGCAACACTGTTTCCCTGGTATTGACGGATGAAAGCGGAGTGGTCAATCAGGGGCCGATGATCTACGCCGTCACGCTGCAACTAACCGCGCCGGTTCTGAACTACTCCCTGTCGGGAACCAGCCTCACGCTGTTCTGGGACCCCAGCATCACCAATTATGTCCTGGAAACCGTTGCCCAGCTTTCCGCTGCCGCAACGTCCTGGACGCCTGTGCCGGGGGTCGTCAATAACAGTGTCACGGTGGATGCCTCGACCGGCGCGGGGTTCTTCCGGTTGCTTCGGCAATAAGCGCAGGGTTCGCGCGAAGGCGCCTCCGGGGCGATTCCCGGAGGCGCAAGCCTGATCGTGAAGTTATTCCAGTTGGACTCGAGGCTGGCAGTGGCGGCCCTGCTGGCGCTGCTAACGTCCGCTTCCATCCGCGCCGGCACCATCACGGTGGTCACCTGCCCGCGACCGGCACCGATGCGGCCACGGGAATCAATTCGGCGAACACTTACAAATGCTGCCTGGCTTTCGGAAGCTCCTCCATCAGCAGCGTCGCCATCAACGGGGTGACCTTTACCCGCGAGGTTCTCACGGGCGCATTAACGTTAAGCGGCACCGATCCCGTTCACGGGGGAAGCTACACACTGACGGCCAACCACAACCTGGGAAGCACGTCGGGGGGCAACGTCAGTGTGTCCGGCCAAGCCGACGGAAACACGGCCATTTTGTTGTCAGGCCCCGTTTACGTGACCGCCAGCGCGCCAGTCAACAGTTGGCTGGAACAGAACTACGGCGGCCTGACACCCGGAGCGCAGTACGCCTTTCGCGTTTACTACCGACAGTGGCAAACTTCGCCCGCGCGGAGCATCAACATTGTCTATAACGGCGAAGGCGCCAATCAACTCTATTCGGGCAATCCGCTCAACGAGGACGCCGGCGGAGCGAGCTATATCGAGTACGATTTCACGGCCGCAACCAACTACGTGCTGATGGGGATGACCAACCTTAACGCCAACGAAAGCGCGATGGTTTACGGGATCTCAATTCAACAGACCGCCGCCGCGCCGGTGAATACTGCCCCGAGCATCAGTACCCAACCGGTCGGGTTTACCAATTGGGTCGGATTGAGCGGCTCTTTGAGTGTCAGCGCCTCCGGTACGCCAGCCCCCTCATACCAATGGTACCAGAACAACACGCTGTTGCCGGGCCAAACTAGTTTGGCCCTCAGCTTTAATCCGCTGGAGCGGCACCCCCCACATGGTGCAGTCGGCGCCGTTTTCGGCCCCGGCGCCGGATTGCGCCCCCGCGCGTTGGCTGCCGTCGATCTTGTATTCCATAAAGTCCCATACGATCTCGTCCAGACCGAGGGCTTGCCACATGGCAAAATCATCCTGGACGCCAAAATGCCGGCGCAGCGCAACCGCAATTTCCGGCGTGTGCCAGAGATCCACCGGCAGGCGGTCCACCGGTTGACGGTTCAAGGTGGCGAGGACGCGTTCGCGCGAGTTCATTGGAGTTATCCTCTGCCGGAATCGTCGCCTGCGGGCAAGGGATAGAATGACATCCTAAGTGGACTTTTTGACAGGTTTGTGTGCGGCGGCGGGAGGCTTCCATTGGTGCCGCCGGCTGCGGTTGCGCCATTGGCCGGGGCTCAGATTCAACTTTTGCCGGAAGAGACGCGAGAAATAATGCTCGTCCTCGAAGCCCGTCTGCATGGCGATTTCCTTGACGGAGAGATCCGTCTCGGCCAGCAGGTTGCGGGCGCGGGCCAGCCGCAGTTCGAGCAGGTATTGATGCGGCCCCAGGCCGGTATGCGCGGAGAACCTACTGCGGAACCAACTGTAGCTGACGCCGAGGTCCTGGGCCACGAGTTTCATATCCAGGTTGCGCGCGTATTCATTGTGGAGGCGGACGATGGCGAGTTCGACCGCGTTTGCATTATGCATTTCGGTTGCAGGCTGGGCTTGTTGTGCGGAGTAAAACAGGCCGAGCAGGTTGGCGGTTGCGCCAGCCAGGATTTGCTGGAGCGCCGGCCGGCTCGCTTGGATGGACTGCATCATGCGGCTGAAGGTGGCCAGCACCGTATCCTCGGCCCCGATGTGAACCACGGGATTTCTGGCCGAGACGAACCGGTGCCGAAGCCACTGGCGGGCGGTTTCGCCATCGAAGCCGACCCAATGTTCCTGCCAGCCGGTTTCCGGGTCGGGCGCGTAGCGATGCCAGACTCGGGGAAAGAGCAGAAAGGCCTGGCCGGGTTCGATGGGCCGGGAGACATTCGGCTTGGCTTCGAACCGCCCCCGGCCGCTGGAAATATACAGGAGCGCAAAGTTGTCCAGGATGCGTCCGTGCTGCCAGTCGAACGCATACCCCTTCGGGTGGCCGCTGGGCGGATACCCCGTGTGCGGCGCGATCCGGGCTTGGCCGACGGTGGTGACGTAAAGTCCCCAATTCCTGTCGCGGCGGCTGATGGGGAAATAGCGATAGAAAGCACCAGCACTGAATTTCATACGGCGGCGGGAGGTTGAACCTCCAATCCCGCCAAGTCAAGCCAAGCGTCCAGCCTCGCAAAAGTCAATTTGTCCACCAGAAATGGCATTTTGTCCATTGTTGATCCGGCGAACCTTTCTGAAAATGGCGCGCGCGTATGAAACGGATTTCCTGGCGAACAACAGGCGGGACGGAGGCTCCCTCGGCCCGCGGGGGCCATGTCACCGGAAACGCCTGTATGAAGGCGCGAGGAATTCCCCAAATGCAACACATGCCTGAACAACCATATTCCTGCTCTGTCGCATAAAGCAGATTTTGTCAGAAACCGCAAAAATGTTTTCACGAACGCCACTATGAACGTTCCTTTGATCTTGAACTGACCTGAACTCCAAACCTCCAAGAAAGCCAAATTAAAAAATCCATTAAACCCAAATATGAACACAAAATTACTCAATACGTTGGCAGCCGCGTCAGCGGTGCTGTTGACTCTCTCGACAACCACTTCCATGCGCGCCAGCACCTTCTCGTTGGTGCAATTGCCAGCGCAACAAACCGATCCTGCCACGGGAATTAACCCCGCCAAACATTATGTGTGCGCCTTTTGTTTCGGAAACGCCGGCCTTCCCGCCAATCTCAACGTCAACGGCGTGCCCTTCACGCACTTTATTTTGGCTAACAACACTTTCACTAGCACCAATGTGGCTGATGCGAATTTTGGCGGAAACGTTACCCTGTCAAACTCGGTCGCCGGCGGATTGAGAAATACAAGCAGTGCGACGCAAGGGAATCTATACGGCGTGGCGAGCGGCAACACGTTTGAAATCTTGGAGGGTCCGATTTATACTTCCGGCACTGCGATCGGCACGAGCATTCAGGCGCAGTTCGGCCCCCTGACCCCCGGGGATACGTATTCCTTGCGCGTTTTCTACCGGTATTGGGGGAATACCATTGGCGACCGGAATGCGACCGTCGCCTGCAATGGCGAGGGAAACTGGGATGCTTATCCGGGCAATCCGCTTTCTGAAGACGCCGGAACCAATGGCGTGGCACCCAATGGCTCGAAATATGGCGGTGCAAACTACATTGAATACGATTTCACGGCTGCGGGAGCGAGCGTTATTTTCTCTATGACCAACGCAGGCCCCACCGCCAACAACCTGATGATCTATGCAGCGACCCTGGAAGACAGCTCTCCCGCATACACTCCTCCGCCATTCTTCACCTATCAGCCGTATGTAAGCGCGAGGGGCGTTCCCAGCACGTTGAGCGCCGAGGTCATTGGCGCACCCACGGTGACCTACCAGTGGTTCGTCAACACCAATAACAGTTACAGTGGAGCGACGATGCTGACGGATGGCAATGGCTATCTCGGTTCAACCAGCACGAACCTGACGGTTACCAACAACATTCAGGGCTATTTCTACTATCTCGTGGCGAACAACACCCAGGGATATACCACCAGTTCGATTGCGCAAATATACCCGAGCATCAGCATCAGCCCCTCGGTGAACACGCTCTACCAGACCCCGGCGACCCCAGCGTGGCGCGACAACTACAGTGGCGGCAGCGGATGCAAATTTACCGTTGGCCCGACGAATGTGGTGGTATCGCATTTGGGTTATTTTTCTTCAAATATTGTTTCGGGGCTGAACATAAGCCATTATGTGACCATTTTTGCCGGCTCCGGCTCGCCGCCCCCGGTTATCGCGCAGGTCAATGTTCCGGCCAGGTTGGCTGCTGACTATTATACAAACGAATTCTTTTGGATGCCGTTGGATCCGCCAGTGCTTTTGGCCTCCAATACAACTTATTACGTGGCAACCTTGCCTATTAATGGCGATGGCGACTGGTGGGGGGATTCGTTCACCGCGACGTTTAACGGATTATTTGTCGGCTCAACCACAAACAGCGTGAAGGCGCCAGGGACGGTCTATGGCCCTGGCGGTTACGGGTGGCCTCCCACCGGATTCAGCCTGTTCGGCTCCAACACGACGTATTGCGTTGAAGGTATGGCGAATCTCCCGATAGACCAGGCGCGGGTGGGCGTGCAAGTCACCAATCTGACTGTGCGTGGCGGGGGGACCATTTCCGTGATGGGCTTTGCCACCGGCCAGACGCCCATCAATTACCAATGGTGGTTCGGCGGCTCGCCGCTCGGCGGTCAGACGAGCCCAACACTGACGATTCCCAGCGCCGGTTTCGGCAACAGCGGCACGTATTTCCTCACCGCCAGCAATGCGCTGGGAGGCGAGCAGAGCGCCAATGTGACAGTTCAAGTATCGGACAATCCTGTGGGCATCCAGCAGGGCCTGACGAACGAGACGGTATTTGCCCATTATCCGGCCAACTTTTCCATGGTCGCCACGGGCACGCCGCCGCTTTCAGTCCAATGGTTCAGCAATAGCGTTGTCATTCCCTCTGCGGCGACCAATGACTTAACTACACCTACTGTCGCAAGTACTTTTTCCGAATGGCCTAATTACCCGGCGAACAATGGAGATGTTTATATCGCCCTGGCTTCCAACTACCTCAATTCGGCTAATACCGCCCAGAGCAGCTCGACGCTGACCGTGCTGCCGAACATGGCCTATCCGCAGGAATTCCTGTTTACCTCTTCTCCGCCGACGAATGTGTTTTCCGGCAATGGTGGAGGAGGCGTCGAGAACGCCGTCGGGGGAACCTTTACCGTCGCAAACACAGTGGAAATAACGCACCTGGGGTATGTCGCAGTGGGGCTGATAATAGAAGGTCAGGCTGCATTGACGGATAATCATAACTTGAGTCTTTACCTGTGGAATAATGGCAGTCCCCAGCTTCTGGGCTACACCACGGTTATGGCTGGGACCCCAACGAACAGCGAGATTAACGGGTATTTCTGGGCACCGCTGAATCCCCCTCTGGTGCTCTCCAATAACACACAGTATCTCTTGAGCGCCCAGGAATTTAACGGCGCCGATGACTGGGGGAATCTGGTTGCCGTTACGAATTTGAACTCCTACTTTGCCACGTCCATTTCCGCATATTATCTCAACAGCATTACCTGGCCGACCCCGCCCACCTTGGGCGGGTACGGGGCCCAGATGTATTGCGCGGTAAACATGGCGAGTCTGACCAATTTCCTGCTCGCCGAGATATCGCCGGCCGGCAATGTGACGCTGCCGGCAAGCTCCAGCTTCACCTTGACTGCTTATGGCGCGGGTCAGCCGCCCCTTTATTATCCTCAGTGGTATTTCAATGGAGCCGCTTTGGCCGGCCAGACCAACGCCACGCTGACACTGTCCCCCTTGAATACTTCAACTGCCGGAAACTATTACGTCGTGCTCAGCAATTATCAGGCTTCAATCACTGTGACCAGCGCCGTGACGACCCTGCAAGTCCCGCCCTTGACGGTTCTTTCAGCCGGAGTGCCGATTTGGAACCAGACCAGCCAGACCAACATCATCGTTTATTTCTCGGATCTGCTGGATCCCGCCACCGCCACGACTGCCGGCAATTACTTTCTGGACAACAGCGCCAGCGTTCTTTCTGCCGCGCTGGTGGGCGCGTCGAACGAGGTCGTTCTGACCACTTCCGTTTTGACTCCGGGCACCTCCTACACGTTGACCGTTCAGAACGTGAACGATGATTATGGCGATACGCTTTCACCGTCTCCGACCAATCTTACGGTTGGACTCTATCCGGCAAATCTCGCTCTTTGGGTGAGAGCCGATACCGGGGTGACGACCAACGCGGACGGCACCGTGATTCAGTGGAATGACCTGTCCGGCAATGGGAACAATCTATCCGGCTCCTCTGGAATCTACTCCAGTCCGTCGCTGACCGCCGATGCGTCGGGCAATCCGGTGGTTCGTTTCGCGGGCACCAATAATGCCGGTTTTTACATGGCCTTGGTTGCCAACCCAACGGCGTCCCTGGGGATTCTCGGCGACATCTCCATTGTCGCCGTGGTGAACTATGCCACCCTGGCCGGCGGCACGAACGGCGAGATTATCTCCAAGACCGGTCTCGGCGGTTCCTATCCCACCAAGGCCAATTACGCCGCGCCTTATGATTACTACGAGAACGGCAATCCGGTGGCCCTGCTGTATCGCGGCACCGGCACTAACTACGGCGTGTTTGGCGCTACGAAGAGCCCCACCGTGGGCGCTACCCATATCCTGGCCGTCTCGCAGTTGGCCAATACGGTCACTCACTATCTTGATGGCCGGCCAGCCGGCTCGGGCGTGCTTAACGCCGCCACCGCGGACGCGGGCGGATACCTCAATGTCGGCGCGCGCTCGGATGGGGTCAACCGCTTGAGCGGCGACCTTTCCGAACTCATCCTGGCTGGCTCGGCGCTGTCCAGTTCGGACATCGCCGCGCTGGACGCTTACCTCGCCGCCAGACATCAGGTGGTTTTATTTGATACCAACCCGACGAACATAGTCGTCTCGACCGCGGGCGGCAACATTACGATGTCCTGGCCGCTGGACCACACCGGCTGGCTGCTCCAGAGCAACTCCGTCGGGCTGACGGCTACCGGCGCGTGGTATGCGGTTGCCGGTTCGACGGCCACCAATGAAATCATCGTCACGCCGAATACAAACAAGGCCAATGTCTTTTACCGCATGCTGGATCAACCCTAGTGAGGGCAAATCCAAAGCTAATGAACGGCTCTATCCACTGCGAGGCAGGATCCGGGGACTCATGTGGGGCATACCAGCAGGTGGACCTCTTGATGCCCAGTGGATTGACTGGCGGCGTGAAGGCGCGGCAGCGCGCCTTCACGCTCATTGAACTGCTGGTGGTCATCGCCATCATCGCGATTCTGGCCGCCCTGCTCCTGCCGGCGCTGAGCCGGGCCAAGGCCCAAGCCAAGACCACCCAGTGCTTGAACAACATGAGGCAGTTGCAGTTGTGTTGGCAAATGTATTGTGATGACAACAATGACTACCTGCCGCCCAATGGAACGCAGGTGACACTGGGTGCCAGCTCGTGGATTGACGGCAACGCGCAGGTGGACACGACGCCGGTGTTTATCGAGGCGGGTTTGCTCTATCCGTATAACAAATCCTACGCGATTTATGCCTGTCCGGCAAACCAGCGGCGGCTCCCGATCACCAGTCCTGCCGAAGCGATGTGGTGGCATGCGCCGATGGGCACTCTCGAGCCAATGCCGCGGACCTGCTCGATCAATTTGACGCTCGGGGGATTCTCCAGCAGCACGGTCCCCGGCGGCACCTTTAGCCGTAACGGCGCCACTCTTACGACCCTGGCCAAATACAACCAAATCAACTCTCCCTATCCCACCGTGGCTCGCATGATTGTTTTTGTGGATGAGAACGAATTCAGTATTGATGACGGGTGCTTTGCCGTTTATCCGGCCAGTTCGGGCGTCAACGAATGGTGGAATCTGGCGGGCAGCCGCCACAACGGGTGCTGCGTTTTCTCCTTCGCCGACGGCCACGCAGAGGTGTGGAAATGGCATGGAACCTCCGTGCTCACCTTCACGAGCTACGATCAGCCTGGCGATTCTTCCGATGATCTGCCCCGCGTGGAGACCGGCTCGGGGCCATAAAGCCGTTCTCGCCCTATGAAGTCCAGGGTCGGCGGTTTGCGGCTCGCGCTCGCCGTCGCCACCATTGCTCTCGAAGCTCCTGGTCGGCCGACCCCTCCCGTGGGATTGCTCGTCAACGGCGTGAGCCATCCGCTGGCGATTAACGGGGACGCAACGCGATTCACCTGGAGGTCCGCGGAGGCGGGCCGGGGAGCAGCCCAAACGGCGTATCAAATCCTTGTCGCCTCCAGCGCCGCGCGCCTGGCGGCGGGAACGGGAGATGGGTGGGACAGCGGCAAGGTGGATTCGGACCGCTCGGCTTCGGTTGAATATATCGGCAGGGCATTGCCTTCAGCCACGCGCTTTTGGTGGACAGTGCGGATTTGGGACCAGACCGGGAGGCCCAGTCCGTATAGTGCGCCAGCTTATTTTGACACGGGGTTGGCGCAAGACGAATGGACCGCGCGTTACATTTGGGATGGAACCACGAACCTGAACAATTTCGCTTATTTCCGAAAAGCCTTTCCAATCACCCGCAAGCCGAATCTCGCAAAGGTGTACGTCACTGCGCACAACGAATATCTTCTTTATTGCAACGGACGGCTCTTGGGCCGGGGACCGGCACGCTGCGACCCTTATCATTACGGACAATACAACGCCTATGACGTCACCAAGCTCGTGCACACCGGTTCAAATGTATTCGCCGCCATCGGGCATTGGCAGGGCACTTGGAATAATTCCGGCATCAATGCGAACCCGGCCTTCTTGCTGGAAGCGCGGTTTGACTATCCCGGCGGTTCATCTTTTACGATGGGAACCGATCCATCCTGGAAGGCCCTGGCCGACACTGCGTTCATCGAAACCAATGCAACGTATTTCGGCGGGGCCGGCGGAGGAGCCAATCGCGCCGCCATTCAATTTGATTCGCGCCGGGAACCCGCGGGCTGGCGCACCGTAGCTTTCGACGATTCCCAATGGGTTTCCGCTACCGTGGTGGATCGGTCCGATTATCGCTTGTTCGCGCAAATGGCCCCAGCCGAAAACGAACAGGCTGAACTCAAGGCGGTCAGCATCAAATCAGCGGGCAGAGCGTGGCTGGCGGATTTCGGGCGATGCATTGATGGCTGGCCTGAACTCACGATGCATGCGAACCACTCAGGTGACGCCGTGCGCGTGGAATATTTTCAAATGTCCGGCGAACGAAAGCCCGCCGGTTGGGACCAATACATTTGCCGCGGCGGCACGGAAACCTGGAAACCCGACTTCGGACGGCACACTTCGTTCCAAGTGATTAAGATCACGGGCTATGCGGGGGAATTGAAACCTTCCGACGTGCGCGGCATTTGGGCCTACTGCGACGCCGACGTGGCCGGGCGGTTCCGTTGCTCGAGCGCCTTGCTCAACTCCATTTACGAAATGTGCGAGCGTTCCGCGAGGCAAAATATTCAGCAGGCCATCATCAGCGTGGATGCCAACCGGGAACAGTCCCCGTGGACGGCCGACAGTTGGAACATTGGAAACGTGCTGCTCTACAATGAGCGCAATACCATGATGCTTGATAAAGTTGTCCGGGACTATGCGGTGGAACAGCTTCCCAACGGAGATTTCCCAGCCTGCTGCCCGGCGCATAGGCGTGGAGATTATCCAGCCCCCACGCAGGAATCCGGCCGCATTCCGGAATGGTCCATGTATTGGCCCATGTTGCTCTGGCAACAATACTTGTTTTCAGGCGATGCTTCGCTCCTGCGCACGATGGCCCCGCGGCTCACGCGTTTTTTGGATTGGATTAAAGTCTACCAGGACCCAACAACCAAGCTGCTTAACCCTCCCGGGTGGCGGATCTCGGAGTATGCCGGCGGTAACATGCCCAGCGGCAGTTACAACATCGCCACGGCCTGCCAATACTATGAAAACCTGCGGATTACCTCACGCGTCTTTTCAGTGTTGGGGCAGACAAACCAAAGCACCGAGTATTCACGGCAGGCGGAGGAAGTCAAAGCCGGCCTCAATGCCAACCTGTTCAATGGCGAATACTATCTCGCCCGGACAGACCGGAAAGAAATGTTTCCGCTCGCTTCGGCGTGGGCATTGCGTTTTGACATTGTGCCGGAGGCGTTCAAATCCAAAGTCCTGGCGGCGATTGAAAAGCCGGGGAAACCGGACATCGGCGGTTACGGCGGCGATGCGTTTTACAGCGGGTTGTTGAATACGGGCGGAGGCGATTTTGTGGTCCGCGATTTGGCCCGCTATCGTCCCATGCTCGAGGAAAACAAAGGCAATTGGGAAAGTTTTGATACCCGTGGTGAAGTGAACCACGCCTGGACTTCCTACCCCGGGTATCTCTTCCTGAAATACATCACCGGCATCCAGCCCACGAGCGGCGGATTTGCCACGTTTGCTGTCCGGCCGGAAACGGGCGGCCTGACCTTTGCGGAAGGCACGGTTCCCACCGTGAAGGGACTCATTACCACGCGCTGGGAGAAAGGCGCCAACGGGCAATTTTCGCTTTCGATCAACGTCCCTGCCAATACGCGCGCCTCCATCTACATTCCCAAACTTCCAAAGGGAAATTTCACCATCACGGAATCTGGAAAGCGCTTGTGGCCCGCAAGAGCGGAAGTCAAGGACCCTGAAGCGCTCGCAGTCCAGGAAGAGGATTCTTTCGTTAAATGTGTTGTGGGCGCCGGCGCTTACCGGTTCAACGAAACGCCGTCAATTCCTTAGTGACATGCTATCGCAACTTATCCAATCAGAGGACAATACACGCGGGGCAACTCAGAGGGAGGCAACCGCATGCCCGGATCCGGATCCTGGCTGCTTCTGGGGCGCAGGCTTGATGCTGACGTTGTCTGGCTTGAAGTCGAGGTTTGCGGTTCTCGTGGTGGCTGCGCTGCTGACAGCCGCGTCGAGTCTTGCCGGCACGATCACGGTGGGGAATCTTCCCGCGACCGGCACCGATGCGGCGACGGGAATCAGCACCACGAACGCGTACCTGTGCTGTCTGGCTTTTGGAACCAATGCCACCGTCAACATCAACAGCGTGCCCTTTCAACCAGTTGAACCCAACAACACCGTCACGTCTGTCAGCGGCACCGATAGCACTCACGGCGGCACTTACACCTTGACGGCCAACCACAACCTTAACAGCACTTCCAATGGTAATGCAGCGAGCCAGGCTGACGGCAACACGCTCTTAATGTTGGTGGACATCGCTTATGTGACCTCCAGCGCCCCGGCTGGAAGTTGGCTCAATCAGGACTACGGCAGGCTGAGCGCGGGAGCGAAGTACGCTTTGCGCTTCTATTACCGGCAATCGTCAACTTCGGGCACTCGGGCACTCAATATCGCCTTCAATGGCGAGGGAACCAACCAGGCCTACTCCGGCAATCCGCTCAACGAGGACGCCGGCGGGGCGCATTACCTCGAATACGATTTCACCGCCGCGTCGGGCGATGTCTTCGTGTACATGACCAACCTGAACAACAACGAAAGCGCCCTGCTCTACGGAATGTCGTTGCAACAAACCGCCCTCGCCGTGACCAACGTCAAGCCAGCCATCATTACGCAACCACTGGGCTTTACGAATTGGGCCGGACTCGGCGGCTCTTTAAGCGTCAGCGCCTCCGGCTCCCCGGCACCAGCCTATCATTGGTTCCAAGACGGCAAGGCAGTCCGCGGCGATACGAATTCGCTCGTGCTGTTTAGTGCCTTGGCCTCAACCAACGCGGGTTCGTACTATGTAATCGTCACCAACGTCGCCGGAGCGGTGACCAGCAGCGTCGTGCTGGTGGAGGTTTTGGCCGGCACCAATGTCATTTCTCCCACCCTTTCGCAGGTGCAGCTTCCGGCCACGAACACCGATGCCGCAACAGGCATCGGCACGGGCAGCAACTATCTGTGCGTGCTGGCTTTTGCCGCCTCGGCCTTCTCAGGGGGCATCAATGGAATCAATTTTACCCCCGTGAGCCTCACCGGGGCAACGCAGTCAGGCACTGATCCCAATTACGGCGGGACCTGGACGGCTTCGACTACCGATGCCAACGGCTTTAAGGATGTCACGGGCGGCGGGGCCAGCCTCGATACGCAAGCCGACGGCAACATGGCCGCTGTGTTGGCGGGCGCGAGTTATTTGGGCGTAGCGCCGGTGGCCACGACCGCCACCCTCAACTTCGGCTATTTGGCGCCTGGGGCGAAGTATTTTCTGCGCTACTACTACCGGCAATGGGACGCCGGGGATTCTCCGACTCGACCGGTCCAATTTACGTTCAATGGTGACGGCACCAACGCCACCTTCCAGACCGACGAGGATATCGGTGGGGCCTATTACCTCGAGTATGATTTCACCGCCGCGAGCAACACCGTTTCCCTGTTATTGACGGATGAAAGTGGAGTGGTCAACTACGGTCCGATGCTCTACGCCATCACGCTCCAATCCGCCGCTCCCATCTCGTTGGCCCCGGTCATCCTCTCGCAACCTGCGGGCGGGAGCAACGCGCCGGGAGCGAGCTTTGACTTCAGCGTGGCGGCCATTGGCACGGCGCCGCTGGCGTACCAGTGGTATAAAGACGGCGGCGCCATCCCCGGGGCAACCAACACCATGCTGGGTTATGGCTATTTGCAATTAAGCGATGCCGGCTCCTATCAGGCAGTTGTGACGAATGCTTACGGGGCGGTTACCAGCAGCGCAGCCCCCTTGTCCGTTGCCGGCTCAATTCAGGTGGAGCCTGATCCCGCCCCGACCGACGCGGCCTTGCTCGCCGCAGCGGCCCTGGCCGAGTCCTTGGCCTCCGCGGCGGATGCGGCCCAGGCCACGACGAACTGGTCGGCGCACTGGATCGGGCCGGCGGTTTCCTCCACCAACCTCTGGCTTTGTTACCGCAAGACCTTCTCTCTGCCGAACCAACCTGCCAGCGCCGTTGCTTGCATTGCCGCCGACAGCAAATATTGGCTGTGGGTCAACGGGCAGATCGTGGTGCGGGAGGGGGAACTCAAGCGAGAGCCGAACCCGAATGACACCTGGTATGATCAAATTGACCTGGCGCCGCTGCTCCAGGTCGGCTCGAATACGATCGCGGTGTTGCAATGGTATTTCGGCAAAAGTGGTTTCAGCCATACGAACAGCGGCACGGCGGTTTTTTTGTTCGAGATGAATGCGGACGGCGCCTTGCTCGCAAGCGACACCACTTGGCGCATGGTTACCAATGCCGCCCTCCAGCTCGCTACCACTGTGCCACAGCCTAATTATCGCCTTTCGGAATCCAGTCTGCGCTATGACGCGCGCCTTGATCTGGGCGCCTGGACCAACCAGAACTTCGACGACAGCGGCTGGAGCAGTCCGACCGACTGGGGTGCGGTGGGTGGTGTGACGTGGGGCAAGCTCTGGCTGCGGCCGCTGCCCTTTTGGCAGGAGTTTCCCTTGCAGGACTTCGTCTCCACCAATGTCTCCGGCTCCGCTCCCGCCGTGTGGACTTGCTATCTTCCGGTCAACGAGCAGTTTACTCCGTGGCTGGATGTCAGCAACGCTTCCGCCGGCCAGATAATCACCATTCAACCCGACGCCGCCTTCAACGGGGGCGATCCCTCTATCAGTCACGAATACGTCACCTGCGCCGGTCGCCAGTCCTTCGAGTTCCCGGGCTGGATCAATGGGAACTACGTTATGTTCACCGTTCCGGCAGGCGTCACCGTTTATGGCCTTAAGTTCCGGCCACATCTGGCCGACACCACACGTTATGGGAGTTGCCGGGCTTCGTCAATAATGGCGTGCTCCTCGACCGCAGTGCCATCAAGATCGAGTCGTGCGCGGTCGAGGGCGGCGAGTTCAACGTAACGATTATGGGCTACGCCGGCCACAGCTACCAACTCCAGCGTTCAAACGACCTGCGCCCGGCGGCGTGGGCCAATGTTGGGACCGCTCAGGCTGGAAACGGGGCGCCTTTGGTCCTCACCCATGCCAACGGCGTGGCCGCCGGCCAGGGGTTCTACCGTGTAGTGGTCGATCCGCCTTCCGATTTCAATTAGACACAGGCCGTTCGGCCCGGCATCGCCACGGGATAAAACCCATTCGCGTTTGCGCCGATAATTGAAGGGAGGCTAGCCCTCGAGCAAGTTCGAGCTTTCATTAGCTCGATGCGGTCTGCGCGATGCATTGTGCTGGAACCCGCGCTGATCGTGCGGGCGTCGAGTGGCGCCCCTAAGCCCGGCTGAGAACCTCGCGCGCCCGCGGCGTCATTCCCAGAAGCTGTTGCGGGCTTTCGTAAAGGATCGCCTCGGCAATCTTGAGCGCCTCGCCCAGGGAATACTGGCCCTGTTCGATCCGCTCGGCGAGCGCCCGCGCCAATTGGCGTCTCACGAGCCGCGCCTTGGCGTAAGTCCATTCCACGCAATAAGCGTCCGAGAAGAACCCTATTTGCTTGTTCGCGGGCAGCATGTCCAGACGCTCGCCGATGATCTGCCGGATGATGTCGGGGAAGAAATTGTGCCACCAGTAGCCGGCCAGGGAGAAATTCGGCAGTTCGCGCGCCAGGGTGCACAACGACTGGTTGGCATGGCGGCTGGACAAAAAGCATTGGAACCTGAGTTTGGGATGGCGACCGACGATCTCACCCAGTTGCCGAAGGGTCTCCTGGCGCAAACGGCTTCCGGTTTCATAGGGCAAAGGCTCGGCGCCGAAACTGAACTGAAAGACAATACGGTCGCCCCGCTGTTCCAGTTGGGTAAGAAAGGATTCGTTGATGTAGCTGGCATAGACATCCCGCTCGGTGGGGCCGGCCAGCGCGCGGCGAGCCAGCGCTGTTTCCATCTCGGTATCGGTCATCAACCGGTAATCAATGTCCGTGGACAGATGGGTGGCCGTGGAGAGGATGCGCTCGTAAGGCATCGCCTTCACATAATGAGCAATGGCCGCATGCACATCCGCCAGCGAACGGATGGACCGTTCCGTGGGCGGACGGCCACCTGCGCCGATGGGCGCCGGACTCTCCGGCGCACGCCCCCAACAGCGCTCCAGCTCGTACAGGGCGGTGTCGAATTCCCCCCACTGGCAGCGGGTGAAAAACCCCCACTCCAACGCATATTGCAGGCGCTCATCGTCCTCGCCGTTGCCGCGCCGGGCGATTTCCGTGCCCGTCCGGCGGATATTGAGCCGGTCCAGGATGGCATGGTGCCACGCGCGGTCGTCGGCGCGTTCCCGCACCAGCGCGTCCAACTTGCGCCAGGAACTCGCCGTGACCGGCTCATTCCAACCGTAGAGGTCCCGCAGGATCAGGCGCACTCCCCAGAAAGAACTGGTGTTCTGAATCGCCGGCAGGAACGGCAAGGCTTGTTCAATGCGCTGCCTGGCCTCGCTCTGGTCCGGCCAGGCGGGGAACTGCGTCAGGCGCGCTCCGGTTGGGCAGCCGGCGGCATAAAGGTCGCTGATCACCATGTGGTACAGCAGAATGTCATGCAACCCGCGCGCGCCGAGCTTGCCGCCGACCAGATGGGTATGGATGTCAAGGACCGGCACTTCGGCCAGTGCTTCTTCAACGAGATTGGCTAGTGCATTCATTGTTCAAAAACCTCCGCACGGCTGCCAGAGATGGGATTCCTGCCTGCCCACCGGGCCGGGTGGCCTTCAAGGCCGCGGTGGCGGCAGCGAACCGAATCCGCTCCTCAAGCCCCAGACCGCGCGCCAAGGCGAAGGCGTAGGCCCCATGGAACACGTCGCCGCACCCGGTGGTATCGACTGCCTCGACCTTGAAGGCGGGCTGATGCCGTGAGACGGCGTCGCCCTGGGCCAAATACCAGCAGCCTTGGTCTCCGCAGGTCACGACGGCCACCTGCCGGTCCGGACGGGCCAGTTTGCGGACGGCTTGGGCCGGGGACCGGGCGCCGGTGACAGCGCGAGCGAAATCCCAGGAAAGGATCAGATGATCGGCCAGCGCCAGCAATTGGTGAAACTGTGGGTCACCGTCAATTTCGAGATCGGCCACCACCGGAATGCCGGCCCGGCGGGCCAGGCGAGCGGCCCGCACCATCCCGGGCACGCCAACGTGGTCCACGAACAAGACGCGACAGGACCGAATCAAGCGGGCGGGTGTGCGAACGCTGGCGCCGACTACATGTTCCAGGTCGTAGAAAATGTTCCGGGTGCCGTGCCGTTGGTCCACCACGATATTCGAGTGAACCGGTCTTGCGGAAGGCTTTCGTTGGGCGCAGGAAACGTCAATGCCCTCTCGCTCCAAACAGCTCAGCGCGAACCCGGAAAGTTCGTCGTTGCCCAGCACGCCGGCGTAGGCGCAACGAGCGCCCAGACGCGCCGCTGCTACCAGGGCCGTGGCGGTGAGACCACCGCAATGGCGCTCGCGGCGCACCACGCACGCCTTCGCGTCGGGTGGCGGGTAGGACTCCACAAAAATCAAGTCGTCCACCGCCACTGCGCCGAGGCCCAGAATATCAATGGTTTGGCGCTGCTTCATTGGAGCGCTCCGGACGCATCATGCATTTGCAGGCCTCTGACCGTGATCCGTTCGCGCGCTTGTTCCACGGGCACGTGCCGGGGCACGTCCGACTTCGCCCCTTGGGGCCGCGCCCAGAGGACCGCGTTATAGATAATGCGCTGATGAACGCGGGCGACCACCGTGTCGCTCACCTCGTCGTGCGCGGCGTGGCCCCACCAAGTCAGCACGTCGGTCTGCGCCAGCACCTCCTCCGTCAGTCCGTGCTCCGGCTCGCGCAAGGTTGCCGTCCGGACCTGGAGTCTCGGCTGAGTTCCGAGCGCGGAGGCTAGAGCGCCGTGAATCCCCTGCGGATAAACCCGCGCCACTGCCGGGTTAGTTTGCTCGTGAACGAGTTCATTCCAGATGGTAACGCGAATCGGATTCATAGGCGTTCTGAGCGGTTACAGGTCTCTCACAGGCCAGTCAAGGCGTTTCGGTGCCGCTGCCGCGGTTAGGGGCAAAATCCTTACTGGCCGGCACCGCCACTTTGTGGTGTCATAGCCAGGCGCCAGACGCAGCGCCGATCCACGGGCATACTCGCGGGCGTGGTTATTTCCAGAGGCGCCCGGCCTCGCGCCCGCGCTTGACACCGGCTGACCGAGTGCCGATGATTGACCCATGAGCGAGATCATTTATCCCCGGAGTCCGCGCGAGGTGATGTGCGGCTGGATGCACCTGCCGCGGTTCATCGACAAGATCCGCCTCCATCTGGCGAGCAAATTGCATCCCGATTACCAGGCGAACTTTTGCAAGGGCTTTGACGGCTTGTGGCTGGAGACCGCCGGGGTCGAGGCCAAACAGTTCATTGAAGTCGTGCGCACCAGCCTCACGGACGGCGAAGTCTGCGATTGGGTGCGCAAGAATGTGAAGCAGCCGGATTCGGTCAAAGCGGCCCACCGGGACCGGATGTTGAACTATCCCAGGAAGAACGATGCGGAGATGCAGGCGCGGTTAAAGCTGCGCAAGGAACAGGCCGGGCTGGCGCAGCGCGATGACATTCAGAGCTTTGTGGATTTCATCGATGCCGACGAGAAACGAATTTAGAGGCAAAGAATCGTGAGCTTCTTCGGCCCGTGCGCTCCTAACACCAGAATGCGCTCGATGTCGCCGGTGCGGCTGGGGCCGGTGATGAACGAAATCATGCTCGGGTAACCCGCGCCGTATTTCGACTTCAGCAGCGCGAAGGCGGCGGGCAAATCGGGCACAAGCTGTTCGCGCCGCGCCAGCACGACGTGATGCGGCGGCAAGACCGAAAGGGCGCGCCCGCCCGCGCTGCGGCTGGTAACGACGGCCGACCCGGTCTGGGCGACCAGGGCGTCACAATCACTGATGCCCACGTCGCACCCGGCCAGCTCGCGTTTGTCGAACGGTTGGTCGGTGAGCAGCGCCGGCAGGCCCAGCGCCCGGCAGGCCGCCCCGGTCAGTTCGCCGCCGTGCGAGGCCGCCCGCTGCCAGCCTTCCGCGGCGCCGAGCCTCTTCAATTCAGCCGCCAGCTCGTCCAGGTCTTTGCAGAGCCGGAAGTCGGCACGCAGCTCGGCGGCGTTCTTCCGGAACAGGGCTAATTGTTGGTCGAACGAAGGGCCGACCGCCGGCAGCACCCGGCGCTGATCGGCGGCGCTCGGCTGAGTGGGCGTCGGGCGGGCCGTGCCGTGCCCATTGCCCGGCACGGGCGCGGCGACCGCGAGCGCCTCGCGGATGCGGGCTGGAATATCGCGTTCGCTCATGAGCGTGTCCTCCACCATTCCCTGAAGGTCTGTTGGGCGATGGGCGGCAGATCGCGCGTCTTCGTCCACGCATAGGCCGGGTCGAGACGGCCGCCCTTTACCAGCCCGTGCAGCTTCTGTCCCAGTCGCCCCATCTGCGTGACCAGCGACCACAGGGCCGGCTTCGTCGCCACCGGGGCGAACGCTTTGAACGCGATCTTTTGCCACCAGCTCGGCTGCTGGCGCGAAGCGTTGCGGCGGTTCTGCAAGAGGTGATGGTGCAGGTTAATCTTCACCGGACAGGTCTCGGTGCAGGCGCCGCAAAGAGAGGAGGCGTAGGAAAGGTGCTTCCAATCGCTGACCCCGCGCAGGTTCGGGGTGATGACTGCGCCAATCGGCCCGCAATAAGTCGTGCCATAGGTGTGGCCGCCGACATTGCGAAAGATCGGGCAGACGTTGAGGCAGGCGCCGCACCGGATGCAGTGCAACGAATCGCGCTGCTCGGCATCCGCCAGCAGGGCGGTGCGATGGTTGTCGAGCAACACTACATGGTATTCTTCCGGGCCGTCCGTTTCGCCCGGCTGGCGCGGGCCGCCATACAGGGTGTTGTAACAGGTGAGGGTCTGGCCCGTGCCCATCGCCGCCAGCATCGGCAGGAACAGCGCAAGGTCTTCAAGCCGCGGCAACACCTTTTCAATCCCCACCAGCGTGATCATCGTCCGCGGCAACGCCGCCGTCAGGCGGGCGTTGCCCTCGTTCTCGGTAATGGAGATCATGCCGGTCTCGGCGATGGCGAAGTTCGCGCCGGTGATACCGACGTCGGCCTGCAGGTACTTCTCGCGCAGCACACGGCGGGCGACCATCGTCAGCTCCTCGGGGTTGTTGGAGGGGGCGTCGCCCAGCTTGCGCTGGAACACGTCCTTGATCTCGTCGCGTGTCAGGTGCATCGCCGGGAACACGATGTGATAGGGCGGCTCCTGGCGAAGCTGCACGATGAACTCGCCCAGGTCCGACTCGACGACCTCGTAACCGGCCTGCTCCATCGCCTCGTTGAGGTGAATCTCTTCCGACGTCATCGCCTTTGACTTCACGATGACCCGTGCGTTTCTCGCGCGCAGGATGCCGAGGATGAGGTCACGCGCCTCCTGCGCCGTGCCGGCCCAGTGGACCTTGGCGCCGCGGGCTTCGAGATTCCGCGCAAGCTGTTCGAGATGCCGGTCGAGATGGTTGACCGCCTCCCACTTGGTCTCCGCCGCCATCTGCCGCGCACCCTGCCAATCCTGGAAGGCCGCCTTGCGCTGGTCGCGCACGACTTCGTAGTTGCCCATCGCCGTCTGGATGATCTGGCGATGGCGCAGGTCAGCCGAGAGGCGGCGGGCGTCTTGGTTGAACCGGGCGGCGGGCGTGCTCATTGCTGGACGAGGATCTCGGCGAGGTGAATCGTCTTGATCGGCTGGCGCTGCCGGTCGATCAAGCCCTGGATTTGCATCAGGCAACTCGAATCGCAAGAGACGATGTATTCGGCGCTGGTTTCGAGCGCGCTGGCACATTTGACCTCGCCCATCGCGGTGGAGATCATCGGGAACTTGGCCGAGAACGTGCCGCCGAAGCCGCAGCAAGTTTCCGCCGCGCCCATTTCCACCAGCTCCAGCCCGCGTACTTTCGCCATCAACTCGCGCGGCGGGCGCTGGTTGTTCAGCTCGCGCAGACCGTGGCAGCCGTCATGGAAAGTGACTCTGTGGGGGAAACTCGCGCCCAAATCGGTCACGCCGAGTTTGTTGACGAGGAACGCGGAGAACTCATAGCACCTGGGCGCAAGCTCGCGGGCCATCGCCTCGTGCTTCGTGCCCGCAAACAGCTCCGGGTAAAACACCTTCAACATCGCGCCGCAGGAGCCGCTGGCGATCACCACGACCTCGGCGCTTTGCAGCGACTCCAGCACCTTGATGGCCACGTCGCGGCTTTCCTCCCAATAACCGGTGTTAAACGCCGGCTGGCCGCAGCAGGCCGGGCCTGCCGGACACGCCACCGTGTGCCCCAGTTTCTCCAGGATGCGCACCATGGCGACGCCCACCTGCGGGTAAAACAAGTCAACGAAGCACGGTATGAACAGCGTGACCTTCATGCACTGCGCTCATTGTGCCCGCCACCCCGCCGCAGGCGAGTCATTTCTGCCCGCCTCGCGCCGCTTGCGCACTGAAAAAAGTTAGCACAGTCTGGAGGCGCCGTGATTCTTTGCATTGGAACAACGCCGGCGGCGCAGCGCGTGATGGCTTTTCGCAAGCTCACGATCGACGCCGTAAACCGCGCCGTGACGACCCTGGATGGCGCGGCCGGCAAGTCTGTCAATGTCGCCAAGGTGTTGAAGGCGCTGGGCGAACAACCGGTGGCCGCCGGTTTCCTGGGCGGGGACCGCGGGGAACATCTGCGGGCCTTGCTCGAAGCGCGAGGCATTGAGCTGGATTTTGTGAAGGTCGCCCCGCGCACGCGCCAGTGCATCACTCTCCTCGACACGTCCTCCGGCACGCACACCGAGCTGGTCGAGGAGAGCCAGCCGGTAGCCGCCGCGGATTACGAGGAGCTGATGCGCGTCATCCGGCGGCGCGTGAAGGGCTGCCGGGCCGTCGTGATGTCGGGAACGGTCACCCCCGGCGGGCCGGTGGACCTGTATTTTCATGGCACACAGATAGCGCGCGACGCCGGGGCGGTTGCGGTGGTGGATGCCCAGGGGGCTGCGCTCATCGAGGCGCTCAGGGCGAGACCGGGGCTGGTGAAACCGAACCGCCCGGAACTGGCCGCGACCTTGGGGCGCGAACTGAAGGACGAGGCGGCGGTCATGTCGGCCATGCGGGAGTTATGCGAGCGTGGCGCGCAGCGCGTGGTGGTCACGACCGGGAAAGAGCCGGCGCTGGCGTTTGACGGACAGAGCTGGTGGAGAGTCCACGCGCCGCGGGTTGGCGCAGTGAATCCGATCGGGTCCGGGGATGCGTTTGCCGCCGGGCTGGTGTGGCGTCTGCTCCGCGGGGAAGACCTCGGCGAAGCGTGCCGCTGGGGCAGCGCGGCCGGCGCGGCCAATGCCCTGACGGTGCTGGCGGGCGAGGTGCATCGCAACGACGTGGAGCGGCTGGTGGAGGAAGTGAGGGTGGAACCGTTAAACGGGTAATGCGCTAAACTGTTACAAACGGAAAGCCGCAATAACGCGGGCCGGGACACGCAGATCAAGAGGCTTGCCGCCGGAAAAGGGGGAGTTCAAGCGACGAAGGGGGGCTAGCGCAAGAAAAATCTCTGGGTCGGCGCACATTTTTTTCTTGAGAAAGCCCGTCGGGGATGCGATGATTCGGCGTAGAAAAGCGCGCGGGAGAATGAATGAGAGACCGCAGCGCCGGTTCTTTGGAAAGCAGAGCAGTTTAGAATTTACCCTGCCTATGCTCGTGATTAGAAACTATGTCCTTGAACCGTAGTAAATAAATCAAGGGGCTTTAGCTGAGGTTGTGGCCGACAGGCCTTTACTGGAAGTCGTAAGCAATCCGGCGGGTCCCGCCTGTTTCTAATAAGTTCAAAGGAACTGTTACACACGGCACTGGCGGGGTTTTTTTTGGGTGCGGGGCTGAAGCTCGCCGGGCGGCGAGCTTTTTGTTTTGGGCAAAGCAGGCATTGGCTGTTATCGTGATCGCATGTCGCGGGACGAACTGTTTTCTAACTCGCCCGAGCCCAAGCCGGCGAATGCGGACGCGGCGGCGGAGCGGGCCCTTCGGCATCAGCCGCTGGCGGCGCGCATGCGGCCGCGCGACTTGAGCGAGTTGGCCGGCCAAACGCATATCCTCGGGCCGGGGCAACTGCTGCGCCGCGCCATCGAGGCCGATCGCATCCAGTCGCTCATTCTTTACGGCCCGCCCGGCACCGGCAAGACTTCCCTGGCGCAGATCATCGCCCGCCAGACCCGGAGCAAGTTCGAGCGGTTGAGCGGCGTGGAAGCCAACGTGGCGGACATGCGCCGCGTGCTGTCCCTCGCGGCGAACCGGCTGGAGAACAAGGGACAATCCACGATTCTGTTCATTGACGAGATCCACCGGTTCAACAAGGCGCAGCAGGACGTGCTTTTGCCGGATGTCGAAGGCGGCGTGGTGCGGCTGATTGGGGCGACGACACACAATCCGTTTTTCTTCGTCAACTCCCCGCTGGTCTCCCGCTCACAGATTTTCGAGCTGCGGCCTCTGGCGGAGGCAGACCTTTATGTCCTGCTGCGGCGGGCCCTGGCGGAGCCGGAACGCGGGCTGGGCCACCTTAAGGTCGAGGCGGAGGAGGCGGCCCTGCGCCATTTAGCGAAGCTGTCCGACGGCGACGCGCGCAAGGCATTGAACGCCTTGGAAATCGCCGCGCTCACCACGGCGCCCGACTCCAGCGGAGTGATTCACCTCGGCCTGGCGGTCGCGGAGCAAAGCATCCAGAAGAAGGCGGTGGTGTACGATGATGAGGACGCGCATTACGACACGATTTCGGCTTTCATCAAATCCATGCGCGGGAGCGACCCGGACGCGACATTGTATTGGCTGGCAAAGATGATTCACGCGGGAGAGGACCCGCGCTTCATCGCGCGGCGGATTGTGATCCATGCCGCCGAAGACGTCGGACTGGCGGACCCGATGGCGCTGGTGCTGGCCAATGCCGCCTTTCAAGCAGCCGAGTTTATCGGCTGGCCGGAGGCGAGGATTCCGCTGGCCGAAGCGGCGATTTACATCGCCACGGCGATCAAGAGCAACAGCAGCGTCATGGCCATCGATGCCGCCCTGCATGATGTCGAATCGGGGCGCACGCTCGCGGTGCCGGAACACCTGCGCGATGCGAGCTACCGGGGCGCCAAACGGCTGGGCCACGGCGAGGGCTATCAGTACGCGCACGACCATCCGGAACATTTTGTCGTGCAGGATTATCTTGGGGCGGACAAGCGTTACTATGAGCCGACCGAGCAAGGCATGGAGAAGAAGATCAAGGAGCGGGTCGAAAAATGGCGGGCGCAATTCTCAAAGGCCGGACCCCGCAATCCGAAGCCCGAAGTGTGATTTGAGGCAACAGCGGCCCTGCCGCCTGGAGATGCAGACCACCATTCGAGAAGCGAAGCAGGCGTTGCGCGACCGGGTTAGCGCCCTGCTCAAACGCATGGGACCGGGCGAGCGGGCCGCCGCTTCGACCCGGGCGCGCGCCTTGCTGGCGGCGCAAGCGCCGTGGAAAAGGGCGCAGTGGGTCTTGTTCTTTGCGCCGTTGCCGGAGGAATTGGATGTCTGGCCGCTATTGACGGAGGCCTTATCCGCCGGCAAGAGGGTTGCCCTGCCCCGTTTTGTGGCGGAGACCAGAACCTATGAGGCCTGCCCAATTCTCGATCCCCAAGTGGATTTGCAGGTGGGGCACTTTGGCATTCGCGAGCCAGCCGGCCGCTGCGCCCGGCTTCCCTCGAACCGGCTGGATTTAATCCTGGTGCCCGGAATAGCCTTCGATTTGCACGGTCGTCGGCTGGGCCGGGGTAAGGGGTACTACGACCAATTGCTGCGGGCATTGCGCGGGACAACGTGTGGAGTGGCATTCGACCAGCAGATCGTGGACGAAATTCCCATCGCACCCCATGATGTGCCCCTCGACTGCATCCTGACCCCGACGCGTTGGGTCAATTTGAGATCGTAGGAAACAGTTCGCGGACAGGGAAACTGCGCTGTCTGCTACCGGTATTGGTTGTACATGGAACTAGGCAGGCCGTTTTCCCAGCCTTGCGGCGTGTCCCAAGGCCGCTCCGACAGGTTTTCCGGCTCGGTGCTGGCGCAACCACCCAAGGCGCCCGCGGCCAGGACCAACAGCAGCAGAAACAGGTAGCGCGAATTGGAAATAATGCCTCTCATGACGCAGGATGGGCGGGAATGACCAGATCGCCTTCCATGACCTCCCCCAGTTCCCAACCGGGCAGGACATTGGCAATGCTGCGATCCTTCTGCACACTGCGCACCACGACCTTGGCAACCAGCCGGCCATTACGGTTCACCAGCAACTCGCCGCGCTCCAAAACCCCCTGGTCTTCACCGACATTGAGCACCACGAAATTCCACTTCGGGTCCGCCACCAACACTTTGCCCTTCAAACCGGCCGGCAGGGTTACGAAGAAGTTTGGATCTCTGTAAACGGCAAGCTCCGTCTCCACCCTCTTGAGTTTCTGCAGGAGAATCTTGTTCTCGGACTCCGAAACCGCCAGGGTGTCCTGGAGCGTCTTGAACTCCTTGTTCATGCCCAGTATCTGCTGAGGAGTGACCCCTGTGGCCTTGTAGGCCGCCAAGTCCGACTGCGCATTGTCCCGTTCCTGGCGGGTCTTGGTCAAATCCTCCGTCAGCTTGTCGGCGCGCTTGGTTTGAGCGGCCAGGTCCGCGTCCGCCTTCTCCTTCGCTGCCGTGGTCGCTTCCAGTTCGGCCTTGGTCTGCTTCAACTCCGCGGTTCTCTTGTCCAAATCTTTCTTCGTAACATTATATTGGCCCTCGAATTTCTGGTGGGCGTCAGCCTCTCTCTTGAAGTCGGATTGCAAGGTGGTGATCTTCTCCTTGACCTTGACAAAGTTCAGGCCGCCGACCGCCAGCCCGGCGATGATGGCCACAATTAAGCTGATTCGAATCAACATGGTGCGGTGTTCGAGTTAAATGTCTGGAATAAATTAGGCGTTTGCGTCTGGCGCGTCAACACCCGAATGAGGCCGATAAATGAGCGGCCAATTAAAGCGTTGCCCCCTTTTTGCCCGGCCACTAAGGTAGGCTGTGCCTGTTCGCCTGACCATCCTCGGCAGCGGCTCCGCCGGCAATTGCGCCTACGTGGAGACCGACGAGACCCGCGTGCTTATCGACGCAGGCTTCAGCCTGCGCCAGATTCGCCAGCGGCTGGCAACCATTGGCCGGGTGCCGGAGAACTTGACCGGGATTCTGGTCACGCACGAGCACTCGGATCATGTGCAGAGTCTGCCGGCGCTGGGTGAGAAGTTGCGCATTCCCGTCTATTGCAACCGGCCGACGCAGGAGGCGGTTGAGTATCAGCTTCAAACGCGGCTGGCCTGCCGGCTTTTCGCCACAGGTGCGAGCTTTGAGGTGGGCGACATCACGGTCGAGACTTTCATGGTTCCACACGACGCCCAGGACCCCGTGGGTTTCCTGCTGCGCACCAGCGCCGGGAACATCGGTTTCCTGACGGACCTGGGCCACACCACGCGGCTGGTGCTTGAACGGGTCCGCCCGGCCCAGGTGCTGGTGCTGGAGGCGAACCATGACGTGAAAATGCTGCAGGATTGTCCCCGCCGCCCGTGGAGCCTGAAGCAACGCATTCTGGGCCGGCATGGCCATCTGTCGAATGCAGCCGCCGCTGACGCCGCCGAGCAGATCATGTCCGCCGGCCTGCGCCATTTGTATCTCGGCCATCTAAGCCGCGAATGTAATCGTCCCGAACTGGCCCATAGCGTCGTCAACGACCGTCTGCAAAAGATCGGAGCCACCCACGTGCGCCTGGAGCTCACCTCCCAGAGCCATCCCTGCCCGACGCTGAGCCTTTAGCCCGGTGCCTGAGCCTCTGCCAATGCAACTCATTTAGCTCATTTAACTTATTTAACTTATTTAACTATTTCCCCCTGGTCCCACCGCGCTTATTGCCGCGTTAGCCCCTGGTAGCATGAATCGCCTGCAACAGATTGAGTCGTTCGATTTGCCCGAGCTTCAGCCTTACCGCACGATGCGGCGGCAACACGAGCACCGGGAGCAGGGCATTTTCGTCGCGGAGGGCGAGAAGGTCGTGCGCCGCCTGCTGGAGAGCAAGTTCAGCGTTGTCTCGGTCCTTCTCCCCGAGAAATGGCTGACGGAGTTGGGGTCGCTGTTGCAGGCGCGGCCGGAGGAGGTCCGGGTGTTCGTTGCCGAAAAGGCACTGCTGGAAACGCTCACTGGCTTCTCGATGTACCAGGGCCTGCTTGCGGTGGGGAAGATTCCAGTAATGCCAACGTTGGCGGAAATGGTGGCACGCAGCCCGCAGCCGCGACTCCTGGCGGCGGCCGATGGCCTCTCCAGCGCCGAGAATCTCGGGGCGCTGGTCCGCAATTGCGCGGCGTTCAGCGCGCAGGCGCTGATCGTCGGGGAGACGTGCAGCAGCCCGTTCTTGCGGCGCGCGGTGCGGAGCTCGATGGGGGCCATTTTTGAATTGCCCATCGTGGAGGTCGCCAGCCTGGTCCAGGCCCTGCGCGATTTGCGCCAACACGCCATCCGCATCATCGCCGCCCATCCGCACGCCGCCGGCCGGACCTTGTCGCAAGCCGATTTCACCGGCGATTGCTGTGTCGTGTTCGGCAGTGAAGGTTACGGCCTCGCGCCAGCCGTGCTGGCGGCCTGCGACGAGGCCGCGGCCATTCCCATGCCGGAGACGGTGGACTCGCTTAACGTGGGGAGCGCCGCCGCGATTTTTCTTTACGAAGCCAACCGGCAGCGTGGCAAAATGTAGCCGCGCTGCTTAGCCCGGCTGAAAAGACCTTCAAATAGACTTCGCGGATGGCGCGGCGCCAATCGGCCAGCGCTTCACGAAAGGCGTCGGGCGTGGCAAAGCCGCAGCGGACCGAGACGCGGTAGTAGGGCGCCGGATCATCGGGCAAGACGGTTTCACCCTCGTAACTCCATCGCCGCAAGATGCCTTCGACGCGCCGTAGCTGGCGGTAGTTTTGGATGAGCCTGTCCGCCTCGGGCAGCGCGCCGGCCGCGCGGCCGCGCTCAAGGGTGCGCAGGGTGTTGGCTTCCCGCCAGCCCTGGTCCAGGCAGAGCGTTTGCGCGATGAACTCTGCGTCCATTAGGCCACCCTTGCCGGTTTTGATGGCGAGGTCGTCTTTTCCCGGCGGGGTGCGCTCCTTTTCGATGCGCATCCGCATCTGGTGAATCTTCTGCATCCAGTCCGGCGCATAGGCGGCCAGCGGCAACGCCGGTCGGCGGAAATTGGTCAGCGTGGCGGCCAGGGTTTGAAATTGGGCGCCCAGTTTCAGATCGCCCGCGACCGGGCGCGTGCGCGTGAGCGATTGAATCTCCCAAAGCTGCCCGCGCTGCCGATAATACTCCTCGTAAGCGCTCAGCGTGTTGACCAGGAGGCCCTTCTCGCCATCGGGCCGGAGCCGGGCGTCGGTGCGGAAGACCACGCCTTGCTCTGTCCGCGTCGAGACCAGGTCCAGCACTTCGAGCGCGAGGCGGCCCAGCTTGGGCAGATTCTTCGCCTTGGAGTCCGCAACGAAGACGACATCAAGGTCCGACCCATAGTCGATTTCCGCGCCGCCGAGCTTGCCGAGGCCGATGATGACGAGGGGCGGGGTCTTGATCTTGTGTTTGCGCAGCACCACTTCGAGGGCGTATTGCAGACAGGCATCGGCCAGGCCGGACAGCTCGGTGAGATACTGCTCAACGTCCGCCAGGCCCAGTATGTCGCGCAGGCCGATGCGCATGAGTTCGGCCTGGTGATAACGACGCAACCACAACCGCTGGTCATCGTCCTTGAGGCCGTGGCGCAAATCCCCCAAGGTTTCCTCGGCTGACTTCCGCTGGCGCAGGCGGCCGCTGATGACCAGCTCATCCACCAGGTCCGGCGTGCGAATGGCCAGTTCCGCCAGAAATTCCGAGCGGTCAAACAGAAGCGCCAGCAACTCGAAGATCGTGGGGTTGCGGTTCCACAGCTCGAAGAGCGTCGCCCGCGCGCCATAGGCGCTGATGAAGCTGTCGAGGCGCGTTACGACGCGGTCGGGATCCGAAAGCGGCACCGCCTTTGCTGGTAGGGACGCGTGCGCCGCTCTAGGTTCGGGAGGGCGAGCGTCCCCGCGAGCCCTGATTGCGGAGGCTTCCGGAGAAGTTAGGGCTCGCGGGGACGCTCGCCCTCCCACCTTGGGACAGAGCGCCAAAAACCTAGGCAATAATTGATAGGCCAGGTCGCTCGTCCGCGGTGAGACGTGGACGTATCCCGGTCCTTCGACGAACTCCCGCAGCACGCGGAATGCTTTATCCGCGTCCTTGAAGGCATGTTCGGCCAGCAATTGCTTCCATTCCGTCTCGGCGCCCTCGAACTGGCGCGGGAACGGCGACGGGGCTTCGCCTTCGCGCGCATCACCCTTCAGCAGCCGGTCGAATATCCGGCGGACGTTGCGCGTGTGGGTCTGGTGTGCGGTCTCGAACTCGGCCAGCGTCGCCAAGCCCATCAGACGCGCCAGGCGTTCCCGGGCGGGCCGGCCCGCCGGAATGGTGTGCGTCTGCAGGTTGTCTTCCATTTGCAGGCGGTGTTCCACGTCGCGGAGAAAGCAATAGGCCCCGGCGAGCCTCCTCGACTCGTCCGCCGAGAGCAGTTCGTATTGGACCAGCTTGGCCAGGGAGGCCAGGGTTTGCGCGCCTTGCAGGAACGGCTGCCGGCCCGCGCGAAGCAGTTGCAGCGCCTGCACCACGAACTCGATTTCCCGAATGCCTCCCCGTCCCAGCTTCACGTTGCGCTCCAGCTCGCCCGCTTTGACCACCTCGTTCTCGATGCGGCCTTTCATGGCCACGACCTCGCGCAGCACGCTCTCGTTGATGGACCGCGGATACCGGAACGGCTGGATGAGTTCCAGGAATTCCGCCCCCAGCGTCGCATCACCCGCCACGCTGCGCGCTTTGATCAGCATCATCCGTTCCCAGGTCTGCCCCCACTGCGCGTAGTAGTTTTCGTAGCCGGCCAGCGAGCGGCTCAGCGGTCCCGCATCCCCTTCGGGCCGCAGACGCAAATCAATCCGGTAAAGCGCGCCTTCCGGTGTCATGCGGCTCACCTCCGCGATGAAGGCCTCGGCCAGGCGATTGAAAAACTGGTGGTTGGTCAGCACCGGCTGGGGCGCTTGGCTTTGCCCCGGCGGCTCCTTGAACACACTTCCCTCCTCGCTATAAGCGAATATGACGTCCACATCCGAGCTGTAATTGAGTTCCTGTCCGCCGAGCTTGCCCAGGCCGAACACGCCGCCGGCGGTCGGCTGCCACCGCCCGCCGGCCTGCTGGTGCCAGGGCTGGCCGTAACGCCCGGCGAGCTGGCGGTAGCAGACTTGCCAGACAATGTCGAGGCAGACATCGGCCACGTCGGAAATCTCCTGGATGATCTCGGGAAGCTTGCCCAGCCGGGCGAGGTCGCGCCCGGCGATACGGAGCATCTCGCGTTGTTTGAACTCGCGCAGACGCGTCAGGGCGGCGCCGAAGTCGGACGCGGCCAGGAGCGGCTTGAGCCACCGGCTCACCTCATTGCGCAGACCTTGTTTGCGCCGGGGAAACTTGAGCCCTTCCTGCTCCAGCGCGCCGAGCCAATCAGGCCGCGCCACGAGCAGATTGCTCAGGGCCTGGGAACCGCTGAATAGCGCAGTGAGAATCCGGGCTTGCTCGGCCGAAGACGCCTGCAAAGCCGTGCCGGCGCTCGTGGCCGCGAGCAGCTCGAGGATGTGTTTGGCCCGCTGCGGGTCCGCGCAGGTCTTGATGGCGTTCGTCCAGACCGGATGCTTCATGCCCAGAGCACCCCTCACTGGGGGACAGTTTCCAACACGACCTGGACCGGCGGATGCTGTCCCGACGGCTTTAGCGTTGTGAACAGTCCGCGCCAGAAGCCAACGCCATAGAGAGTATGGGTCAACACAACCAGGGGAATAGCGGCGAGGCTTTGGAGGACTTGCCCGCCCGCCGCGAGGACCACCGCCTGCGCCAGCACGGCAAGGGCATAGAAACCGAGCGGCACCAGACAGAACTTCCCGAGGGGCGTCAGTGCCGGCAGCAGCGGCAGCGCCAGTAAGCACAGGCACAACGCCAGCAAGTACAAGCAGAACAATGGTGGGACGAAGTTGAGCGCGGAGCCTGGGGTAGGGTGCAAGCGGAACTGTTCCGCCCTCCCTCGCCCGTAAGTCATCAGCATTTTGGCGAAGGACTTGAGGCTGGATCGTGGCCGGCGGCGCACGACGAGTTGCGGGTCGTAAATCAGCTTTCCGCCGCGCTTTTGCAACTCGTCCATGAGCGCATTCTCTTCGTTGGGATAGAGCGCTTCGTTGAACCCGCCCAGTTCGAGCAGGGTCTGGCGGCGGGCGAGGAGGTTGCAGAGGATGAGTTCCTTCTCGCTCGTTTCACGCACTTGGCCCACTGCGGCATAGCGGGCGCGACTGGGCCCAAACGCCAGCCAGCTCGCCAGCACCAGCGCGAAGACCTGTTCCAGCGGGGGCGCCTCGCGCGGGCAAAGGTTCGGCCCCCCCACCATCTGCACTTTCGGGTCGCTGAAGTGACCCACCGCGCGCCGCAGGTTTCCAGGTTCGGGGGCTGAATCATCGTCGAGAAAGCAGATGAGATCGCCGCGGGCGGCTTTGAGCGCGGCGTTGCGCTGGGCGGAAGGCTGTGTGCCGCGCGCGACGATGATCTCCAGCTTATCGGCCGGGTAATCCAGGGCGCGGCTGGCCGCAACGGCTTTGATCTCCGCCTGGGCGGGGCGGGCCGCAATCAACACCGTAATGCTCGGCACGTTCTCGTTCACGGGCGCAGGCTAAAGTCCGGGGCGGGAACTTCAAAGTGCAAAAGTTCAAATTGGTTTTGACAAATCCGGGCGAAGTTTTACACTTCTCTCCGCTCCGGATGGGGTCGTAGCTCAGTTGGTAGAGCGCCTGAATGGCATTCAGGAGGTCAGGGGTTCGAACCCCCTCGGCTCCACCATCCGGTTTTTCCAACAAATCGCGTGCATACATCGATAAATAGGCCATTTTCTAGCTTCCAAGCCATTTCACGACATCCTTAGATGTGCGTAGTTGTTGTGGCTTTTTTGGGAGTTGACCTGGAGGAACCTGGAGGATAAACACGGAGGAAAACGGAGTAAATTATGGAACCAAAAGTGCGCCAAGTGAAGAGTGGAAACAACGAAGGAAAATGGGAAGTGGACTTTGGAATTGATGAAGCCGGCACCAGGCGCCGGCCAACATTCCACAACGAGGACGCGGCCACCCTAGCTCAAGAAAAAAGAGGCTGAGAGCGGTGGCAAGGTGAGTCTGAGCGAATAAGGCTGGTAGTTCCATGGTAATCGATCTGCTTCCACGCCGCCGGAATTGCCTTGGCCGCTGCCCCCATAAAACTGGGCGTCGCTGTTCAACAGCTCTTTCCAGTAACCGCCCCGCGGAACGCCGACGCGATAATTGGGCCGGGGCACGGGAGTGAAGTTGAAAGCGGCCAGGAGGAAATCGTCCCGTTGGCGCCCGCGGCGCAAGAAGAAGAGCGTGCTGTTGTCCGCGTCGCTGTGGTCGATCCATTGGAAGCCGTCGGGAGAGAAGTCGCGTTCGTGGAGCGCGGGCTGCGATTGGTAGAGGTGGTTCAGGTCTTTGACCCAGTGCTGGACGCCGGCGTGGCGGGGCTCCTGGATCACGTGCCATTCGATGCTCGATTCGTGATTCCACTCGGGCCACTGCGCCAGTTCGTCGCCCATGAACAAGAGCTTCTTGCCGGGCATTCCGTACATGTAGCCGAAGAGCAAGCGCAGGTTGGCATACTTCTGCCACTCGTCGCCCGCCATCATGCCGAAGAGGGACCCTTTTCCGTGGACAGTTTCATCATGCGAGAGCGGCAGCACGAAGTTCTCGTGAAAGGCATAGACCATCCGGAAGGACAGTTCGCCATGATGATATTTTCGGAACGCCGCATTGCGTTTGAAGTAGCGCAAGGTGTCGTGCATCCAGCCCATATCCCACTTCAGGCCGAAGCCGAGACCGCCCGTGTAGGTAGGCCGCGAAACCTGGGACCAGGAGGTGGATTCCTCGGCAATAGTTTGCACGTCCGGTTGCTCGCGATAAATCGTCTCGTTGAGCCGGCGCAGAAACTCTATGGCCTCCAGATTTTCATGGCCGCCGTAATGGTTGGGAATCCATTCGCCAGGTTTGCGCGCGTAGTCCAGGTAAAGCATGGATGCCACCCCATCGACGCGCAAGCCGTCCACATGATATTGCTCCAGCCAGAAAAGGGCGCTGCTGAGTAGGAAACTGCTGACTTCGGGGCGGCCATAATTGAAAATGGCGCTGGTCCACTCCGGGTGAAAACCTTTGCGCGGGTCGGCGTGCTCATAGAGGTAAGTGCCGTCAAAACGGGCTAACCCGTGGCCGTCGGTTGGGAAATGCGAAGGCACCCAATCCATCAGGACGCCGATGCCCTGTTGATGCAGGTAATCCACCAGGAACATGAAGTCCTGCGGCGAACCGTAACGGCTGGTCGGCGCAAAGTAGCCGGTGGTCTGGTAGCCCCACGACCGGTGGAGCGGGTGCTCGGTCAGTGGTAGGAACTCGACGTGCGTGAAGCCCATCTCCCGGCAATAGGCGGCCAGTTTCACGGCCAGCTCCCGGTAGGTCAGCCAGCGGAACGCTTCCTCGGGCACGCGCTTCCATGAGCCGGCATGGACTTAGTAAATTGTAATCGGCGCATCTAGCGCATTGTGCCGCGCTCGCTCTTTCATCCACACGCTGTCGCCCCAG
>JBEKJO010000041.1:0-36453 GCA_050011195.1 Verrucomicrobiota bacterium
CCAGGCCGGCGCGATCTTCCGCGGCATCAAGCTGATCGAGACCGCTCCCGGCCTCGCGCAGAAACCGGCCATCCGCTGGCTGCCGCATCATCTCTTCGACCACGATTACGCTAACCGTTCGATCCTGCTCTATTACACCGGCATCACGCGCCTCGCTAAAAACATCCTTGCCGAAATCGTGCGCGGTCTCTTCCTCAACTCCCCGGCGCATCTGGGAATCATTGCCGACATCGGGTCGAATGCCGATTGGGCCGGTGCGGCGATTCAGAAATGCGACTACGAAATGCTGCTGGCCGCCATCCGGAATAGTTGGACACTGAACCAGCGCCTGGATGCCGGCACCAACCCGCCGGAGGTGCAGCAAATCCTCGAGGGCGTTCGCGACTATGTTGGCGCAGTCAAGTTGCTCGGCGCCGGCGGCGGCGGTTACCTGCTGCTCTTCGGCAAAGACGAACCCGCCGCGGCCAGGATCAAGCAACTGCTGACCAGCCATGCCCCGAACACCCGCGCCCGTTTCGTGGATTTCAGCCTCTCAGAAACAGGGCTGCAACTGACGCGAAGCTGAAAGGCTCCGCGTTAGACACTGTCCCGCGTTCGGCTAAACTGTATCCAGGCGACTAACTATGAGGACGCAGCAGTCAATCGAATTCAAAGCGCAGCCCGAGGCGCCGGCTGGCCCGGCGGCCGGGACGGAACTGGCCATCCGCGGCATGACGTGCCCCAATTGCGCCCGGCATGTGACTGAGGCCCTCCAGAATGTGCCCGGGGTCCGCAGCGCGACCGTGCGCCTCGAAGCGAACCAGGCCACCGTGCGCTGGGCGAGCGTGGCAGAAAGGGATGTTCCCGCCTTAATCCGCGCAGTCGAGGAAGCGGGCTACGGGGCGAGCGTGGCCGAAGCTCGCGCGCGCGAGCCGGGCGAGCGCAAGCTGGGCGGCTGGCAGCTCAACCTGTGGGTGGGCGTCCTCGGCACCGTGCCGTTGATGTTGGGCGAATGGGTGTTTGGACTGGGCATGACGCGGTGGTTCCAGTGGTGTTCCCTGGCGCTGGCCGGTGCCGTGCAAATCTTTGCCGGGGCGCGGTTCTATCACGGCGCGTGGGGCCAGCTCAAAGTCGGCCGCTCCAACATGGACACGCTCGTGGCGCTGGGCTCGACGACCGCCTTCGCTTACAGCGCGTGGGCCTTGTTCAGCGGTCTCGGCGGCCACGTCTATTTCATGGAAGCCGCCGCGATTATCACGCTCATCAGCCTGGGGCATTGGCTCGAGTCCCGCGTGAGTGTGCGGGCGTCCAGCGCCTTGCGCCAACTGCTCGACTTGGCGCCCGCGCTCGCGCGCCGGCGCAATCCCGACGGGACCGAAACCGAAGTTCCCGTCGCGGAGTTGCGAGCAGAGAACGTGGTCACCTTGCGCCCCGGCGACCGCGTGCCGACCGACGGCGAAGTGGTGGAAGGCGATTCGGCGGTGGCTGAAGCCATGCTGACCGGCGAATCGGCGCCCGTGGACAAATCCCTCGGGAGCCGGCTTTACGCGGGCACAACGAATATCGACGGGCGGCTGGTAATGCGCGTGACGGCCACGGGCGAGGAAACGGCGCTGGCGCACATCATCGCCGCCGTGCAGCGCGCCCAAACCAGCCGCGCCAACATCCAGCGGCTCGGCGACCGCGTCAGCAGCGTCTTTGTGCCGCTGGTGGTCGCGGTGGCGCTGGCGGCCGGCCTTTGCTGGGGGCTCGCGCCCGATTGGACGCAGCACCTCCATGACTCGCTGGCGCGATTCCTCTGGGTCGCGCACCCGCCGGAAGGTCCGCTGGCTGCCGCTTTTATCATCGCCGCCGGCGTCTTGATCATCGCTTGTCCCTGCGCGATGGGCCTGGCCACGCCGGCCGCGATCATGGCCGGTTCCAACGCCGCCGCCCAGCGCGGCATCTTGATTCGCGACGGCGTGGCCTTGGAAAAGGCCGGCCAGGTCACCGCCGTGCTCTTCGACAAGACCGGAACCCTGACGGCCGGCAAGCCGGAGGTGGTCAAGGTGTGGCCGGGGCCGGAGACTGCCAGCCAGGTCCGAAGTCCGAAGTCCGAAGTTCAAACTCCCTATCTGCGTTTGGCCGCCGCCCTGGCCAGCCCCTCCGCGCATCCCATCAGCCAGGCCATCGCCCGGCTGTCACCGGATGGGCCTGCGCTGGAGGACTGGGAGGAAATTCGCGGCGCCGGGGTCCAGGCGACCGTTGGAACCAATCACCAATCACCAGTCACCAATCACCAGTCACCAGTCACCGCCCGGCTTGGCTCCGTGCGCTGGCTTCAGGAATCGGGAGTCGATCTTGCACCTGGGCAAACGTTCATCGCCCAATGGGCGGCGCAGGGCGCGACGGTCGTCGGGCTGGGGGAGGAGAAGCTGCTGCGTGGATTGTTCGCGGTGAAGGATGCCGTCAAGCCCGGCGCCCGCGAGGTCGTCCAGGAACTTGAGCGGCAAGGGCTGAGCCTTTACCTGGTTACAGGCGACAATTCGCTGACCGCCGGGAGCATCGCTCAACAGACAGGCATCCGGCCTGAGAATGTCTTCGCCCAGGTCCGCCCCGAGCAAAAGGCGGAGTTGGTGAAGAAACTTCAGCAGCAAGGCCAGCGGGTGGCGTTTGTCGGCGACGGCATCAACGATGCGCCGGCACTCGAGCAGGCCGACCTCGGGGTGGCGGTAAGCCGGGCCAGCGACCTCGCGCGCGCGGCGGCGGACATCATCCTGCTCAAGTCCGAAATCGAGGCTGTGCCCGAAAGCCTTGGCCTGGCGCGGGCCACTCTGCGCACCATCAAGCAGAATCTATTCTGGGCGTTCTTCTACAACGCTATCGGCGTCCCGCTGGCTGCCCTCGGGTTTATGAGCCCAATCCTGTGCGCGGCGGCGATGGGTTTGTCCGACTTGGTAGTGATTGGCAACGCGCTGCGGCTGCGGCGGTGGCGGGCGCATTAGCGCGTTTCAGCCGGGAAGGTGAGCGTCCTCGCGAGCCCAGACATCTGCGGAGAACAGGGCTCGCGAGGACTCGCCCTCCCGGGTTAGGAGTTGGTTGCGGCGGGCGGATGGCCGGGCGGCGGGTTTTCCGGGGGACGCTCCCGCGGCGGCGCGGCCTTCCGCTGCTCGCGGGCGCGTTGCTGCTGCTGCTTCACCAGGTCGTCAAACCGCTGCCGTTGTTCGGGTGTCAGCACCGCCCGGAATTCCTCGATTGTCTTCTTGAACTCCTCCCGGCGGCGCGGCTCGACGGTCTCCATGAGCTTCTTGGTCCGCTCCTGGCCTTCCTTGAGGACTTTGTCAATCGGCTCGCGCTGCTCGGGTGTCAGGTCCAACGCCCGCTCCATCCGGCGCAAGAACTCGATTCGCATTACGCCCGCGGAAGCGGGCTGCGCCGGGCGGAGCACGTCGCTAACGCGCTGTGGGCGACGATTCCAGGCACGTTCCGCATGACGCACCAACAAGCCCCCGGTCACCACGCCCGTGCCGAAGATCACCATCGTGGCGAGGATGACTTTCCAGGTGTTCACCAGGCGGAATCGGAGGGTTGATCCTGATCCACCGCCGCGAGCAGGGTCTTTTCAAGGTCCTGGGACAAATCACTCGCCGACGTGCTGCTGCGGGACACAAAGAGTGACCATGCGCCCAGCAACAGCATGATCGCCACACACGGCGCGGCGGCCCGCCACAGGGCGCGGGCCCACAAGGCCCAGTCATCCACGACCGGCCGGGCGGCGAGGCGCGCCATGACGCGTTTCTCAAAGGCATACGGCACCCGGTCGCTCGGCGGGTTCGCTTGGGCGGCGGCAATCAGTTTTCGTTCCAGTTGCGCTAGATTCATACAGCCAGCAGTTTTTCAGACGCCCCGCAGCGGGGCGCGGTTACAGATACTTCTCTTTGGCGATTCTCGACAAGACCTTGCGCATCTCGGCCCGTGCCCGGAAGGCCCGCACTTTGACCAGCGGCACCGACCAACCGGTCAGTTTCGCGATTTCCTTCACCGACCGCTCCTCGATCTCCAACAACGTGATGACCAGCCGGGCGGCCGGCGAAAGCTGCTCCAGCAAGCGCCCGATCAACTGGCGCGCGGCCTCGGCGTTCTCGCTGGCGGCATCCGGCTGGGTGACGAACCGGTCGAGCCAGTCTTCCTCCGGCTCCGCCAGCTCGGCGAAAGTCGTCTCCCGATTGCGTTGGTGGCTCCGCAGGCAATCGTAACACGCATGGACGGCCACGCGCATAAGCCAGTGCTCGAACGGCGCCTCGCCGCGGAAGCTGTTCAACTTCTCGAACGCCTTGAGCCACACTTCCTGGACGATGTCTTCCACCTCGCTCTCGCGGCGCGCGTAGCGCCGCACCGTCGCAAAAACGCGCGGGGAATACTTCAGCACCAGCGGTTCGAAACTGCCGGCATCACCTTTCAGCACCGCCGCAATCAGCTCCGCTTCAGTCCGTTCCATTCGGCGCAGGATGCCAACCCCCCGCCCGAAAGTCAAAAACGCCCCGATTACCGCTCATTGTTTCGCCGGGCGTTCGCGCAGACAGACGATGGTCGCGCCCCAGCCCCCGTATTGCGGATGGTCCAGGGTAAAGGAAACCACTTCAGGATGTTTGGAGAGGATCGAGTGGACGGTGCGCTTCAGATTGCCGATGCCTTTGCCGTGAATAATCCGCACCCGGAAGATGCCGCGCTCCCGGCACGCCGCCAAGTAGTCCCCCACGAGGTCTTTGATCTCGCGCGGACTGAACGTGTGCAAGTCCAGCACGCCGTCGATGGGAAGTTGGATGGGCTCGTCCATCGCTCCCCAAGCTACTCCGCGCGCGCGGTTTGTCACTAACGGAAACACTTTGATTCTCCCCGCCCCCCTCTTAAGATCGGGCATGGAACTCAAGATTCGGGAAGCGGTTTTGTCCGATGCGCGACTCATTGCCGCCTTCAATCTGCAGTTGGCCGAAGAAAGCGAAGGGTTGCGCCTGGAGGCGGCCACGGTTCAAGCCGGCGTTGCCGCCTTGCTGAAGGACCCGGCCAAAGGCATCTACTATGTCGCTGAAGCGGAGGGCGCGGTGGTGGGCCAGTTGATGATCACTTACGAGTGGAGTGATTGGCGCAACGCCAATATCTGGTGGATCCAGAGCGTGTACGTGAAACCGGAATTCCGGCGCGCCGGGGTGTTCCGCGCGCTCTTCAATCACCTGCGAAGCCTGGCGCAGGCACGGAAAGACGTGTGCAGCCTCCGGCTCTATGTGCATGCGGAGAACACCCGCGCCCACGAATCCTACCAGCGCCTCGGGATGACCCGCACACCGTACGAAGTGTTCGAACTGGACGTTCGGCAGAACGGTGGGCCGCGACCGAGTACGAAGCCGTGCGAAGTGTTACAAAGTCCTTATGAAAACTAATGTGTGCAATATCTGGTTGGTCATGCTGGTTTGCCTGGCGGCTCTTTGCGGACGCGGCCAGAGTCCTTTGACGGTGCGGGAGTTGGTGCAGGCGCAGGTGGCGCATGAATACCCCAGCCTGTTTGAACTCTACAAGCATCTGCACTCACACCCCGAATTATCGTTCCAGGAAACGCAGAGCGCGGCGCGCGTGGCCGAGGAGCTGCGCGAGGCCGGCTGCGAAGTCACCACCGGCGTCGGCAAGAACGGGGTCGTGGGAGTGCTGCGCAACGGCGCCGGCCCCACGGTCCTGCTCCGGGCGGACATGGACGCGCTGCCCGTCGCGGAGCAGACGGGGCTGCCTTACGCCAGCACGGTGATCGCTAAAGACGCCCAAGGCAGGGACGTGCCGGTGATGCACGCCTGCGGCCACGACATCCACATGACCTGCCTGGTGGGGGCGGCGCGCGTACTGGGGCAATTCAAGGGCCTATGGCACGGCACTCTGGTCTTCATCGGCCAGCCCGCCGAAGAGACGGTCGGCGGTGCCCTCGGAATGCTGGACGACGGCTTATTTACGCGCTTCCCGCGCCCGGATTTCTGCCTGGCCTTGCACGATGATGCCGAGCTCGCGACGGGGACAGTGGGCTACACGCCCGGCTATTCCGGGGCCAATGTCGATTCCGTGGACATTACCGTTCATGGCGTTGGCGGACACGGCGCCTACCCGCACAAGACAAAGGACCCGGTGGTCCTGACGGCGCAGATCATCCTCGCTCTCCAGACCATCGTCAGCCGCGAAGTCCAGCCCGGCGAACCGGCGGTGGTAACCATCGGCTCCATCCATGGCGGCACCAAGCGCAACATCATTCCCGACGAGGTGCGGCTCGAATTGACGGTGCGTTCCTACAAAGATGAGGTGCGACGGCAGACCCTTGAGGCCATCGAGCGCATCGTGCGCGGACAAGCCCTGGCGGCCGGGATTCCGCCGGACCGCCTGCCCGAGGTCAAGGTGGCTGACGAAGTCACTCCCGCCCTCTACAACGATCCGAAACTGACCGAACGGCTGGTGGGCGCGCTCAAACGCTGGTTCGGTGAGACCAACCTCATCCCGAAGCCACCCTCGATGGGCGGAGAAGACTTCTCCGAATTTGGCCGGACGGAGCCCAAGGTCCCCATCTGCATGATGAAGATCGGCGGCGTCAGTCCAGATGCCCTCAAGGAAAGCCAGCGGACCGGCAAGCCCTTGCCTTCCCTTCATTCGCCGCTCTGGGCCCCTGTGCCCGAGCCCACCATCAAGGCCGGCGTCACCGCCTTGACAGCGGAAGTGCTGGAGTTGCTGGGGAAGCAACCGGAGTGAGGGGAGTGGTTCCGGATGGCGGATTCCAGCCTATGGTCTCCGTATTTGTACATCAGACCCCGGGGGACAGCCGCTTCGGTCGGCAAAAAAAGCGAAAGGAATAGCAATTGCCGTGTAGCGAAACGACGGCTAATGGTGACACATACCCTGAAGCTTAAGGTTTGGAGTAATCGGCCTGGCGGGTGGGCCTGCTGTCGGAGAAGGCCATCGGTCAGGGCAGTAGTGAAGTTCGGGAACGCCCTTTCGATTGTGAGCATGAGCCAAAAACCGGCCTTTAACGTCCGCTGGTCGCGCGGCGAGCAGACTCTTCGTGACCCTTCGCAGAACAAAGACGCCGCCTTCACCCGCGCCGAGCGCAGAAAGCTTGGAGTGGAAGGACTGCTGCCGCCGGCGGTGCTGACCATCCAGCAGCAGGTCGCCATGGAACTGGAGCACATCTTCCAGAAGCGCGATCCCCTCGAACAATACATCGGCCTGGTCGCACTGCTGGACCGCAACGAAGTCCTCTTTTACCGGCTGCTGGTCGAGAACCTCGAACCCCTCACCCCGATCATCTACACCCCCACGGTCGGCCTCGCCTGCCAGCATTACAGCCATATCTACCGCCGCCCGCGCGGCTTGTTCCTTTGCCCCGACGACCGCGGCCAAATCGCCCAGCGCCTTCGCAACTTCAGCCAGCGGGACATCCGCCTCATCGTCGTCACCGACAACGAACGCATCCTCGGCCTCGGCGATCAAGGCGCCGGCGGCATGGCCATCCCCGTCGGCAAACTCGTCCTCTACTCCGCGGGCGCCGGCATCCATCCCTCGCTCACCCTCCCGATCAGCCTGGACGTCGGCACCGACAACAGCGCGCTGGCCGCGGACCCCTTTTATCTGGGCTACCGCGGACGCCGGCTGCGCGGCCCCGACTACGACTCCTTCGTCGAAGAGTTCGTCCGCGCCGTCAAGAGCGTGTTCCCGCGCGCGCTGCTGCAATGGGAGGATTTCAAGAAGGCCAATGCTTTCCGCCTACTCGGGCGCTATGCGGGCCGCCTCCCCAGCTTCAACGACGACATCCAGGGCACCTCCGCCGTCGTCCTGGCCGGCGTCCTTACCGGCCTGCGCCTGATCGGGAAGCCCTTGCGCGAACAACGCTTCCTGTTGGTCGGCTCGGGCGCCGCGGGGGTCGGTATTGGTCGGCTGCTGCACACCGCGTTGCTCGCCGAAGGCCTGACCGAAGCCGAAGTGCGGCAACGCCAAATCTTCATTGACTCGGGCGGCCTGGTCTGGGAAGGACGTTCCGAGCTGGAAGAGCACAAACGTGAGATCGCGCTGCGCAAAGACGAATTGGCCGCCATCGGCTTGTCCAGTCCGCCGCCGGATTCGCTCGAAAAGCTCATTCTGGCCGTCCGGCCCACCGTCCTCATCGGCACCACCGGCCAACCGGGCGACTTCACCCCGGAGGCCATTCGCGCGATGGCCGATCACTGCGAACGCCCCATCATCCTCCCCCTCAGCAACCCCACCAGCAAAGCCGAATGCACACCCTCTGAGGCCTTGCAGCATTCGGATGGCCGCGCTTTGGTCGCCACCGGCTCGCCCTTCGACCCCGTCAGGCATAACGGGCGCAAGCACGTCATCGGCCAGTGCAACAACGCCTTTGTCTTCCCGGGCGTCGGCCTCGGCGCGCTCATCAGCGAGGCCAGCCGCGTCACCGACTCCATGTTTCTGGCCGCCGCCCGCTCCCTGGCGGAGTTCACCGTTACCCATGCGGCCAGCGACACTTGCCTCTATCCGAGCCTGAGCGAACTCCGCGCCGCCAGCCGCCTGATCGCCTTCCAAGTCGCCCGGACGGCCCGCGAGGAAGGCTTCGGCCACAGCCTCGATGACAACGCCCTCCGGGCGGCCATCGAGGACTTTTGCTGGTTCCCTGACTACCCCGAGACCAACCACTCCTCGCCCCATCCGGCGCCTGTCGCCCAAGCGCCGGCCAACGCCTGACCGACCACCAAGGGAGGGCGAGCGTCCTCGCGAGCCCATCTGCTGGACACAGTTGTTTGGGCTCGCGAGGACGCTCGCCCTCCCGAACAGTTTACCAAGCGAGACGCCTGCGCCACTCTTCCTCACTCGCCGTCGAGGATGCGCCGGACCCGCAGCAGCGTCCGGATGCGGTTTTCGTCGCGGATGGGTGATTGAGGGTCGAGACTGCTGATCCGCACCCTCGACGACGAGTGGATGAAGAGCTTGTCCCCAAGGTAAATGCCCACATGCACCACGCGCTCCGGCTTGCCACGGCGCGCGCGCGGCCCGAAAAACAGCAGGTCGCCCTTCTTGAGCTGGCTCAAGTCTGCGTCGAGCGGCACCGCCACGCCCTCCCCCGCCTGCTTGCTGGAGTCGCGCTGCAAGTCAATGCCGTTGAGGAAGAACACCGTCTTGGTAAAGCCGGAGCAGTCAAACCCTTTGGTCGAGTTGCCGCCCCACAGGTAAGGCCGGCCGATGAACTTCCGCGCGGTGCGTTCGATGTTCTCCACCGTGGGCCGCCGCGCCTGCTTCCACGCGACGTAATCCGCGGCCGCCTTCTTCGGCAAAAAACCCGCCCGATCGTCCGGCAACTCCACCTTGTACCAGTCGCCTTCCTCGCCCGTCTTCCGCACCAGGTCACACAGCACCACGTCGGACACCGGCTGCGCCTCCGCCTCGGGCCGCTCCCGGATGCACTCCTCGAACGCGGTGACCACCAGCAGCGGCCCCCGGTTCCAGGTCTCAACCTGTTCCCGCGTGCAGCGCACGAACGTCCCCTTCTGCAGCCACGAAAGGTAGCCATCGCTCGTCTGCGTCAAATACCACCTGAACACGGCGTTAGTAGAAGGTTTCCACACGCGCACCACATCCCCCATCAACACCTGCGTGCCCATCTCCGCCTTGTGGTCCGGCAGCAGGCGCCCGCTCGAGACGCTCAGGCAGGAAATGCCCCACACCTCGTCGCCCAGCTTCTCGTCCGGCAGCACCTTGATGCGGTCGGTGACTTTGGCGCCGGTGCGTTCCACCGCCCGCACGGTCTCGATCCTGGCCTCGGCGCAGTCCACTTCGCCCGTGAGGACGAGTTCCAAGCCCCGTCGCTGCACCCCGACCTCGAAGATACCCAGGCGCTGGTCGGGCGCGTGCTTCTGTTTAACCTCCTGAATCGCGTGCGCAACGGCGAGGCGTCTATCCGGCTCCGGCCTGGGGCCATTCCCGTCCAAATGCGCGCAGGCGCACAGCATCCCCGCCAGCGCCGCGGCCAGCAACCCCAGGAGCCACTTTCGTAATGCGTTCACAAGTTCAGACTGTTAGCCACAAGCAAAAGGGTTTCCGGCCCAAAAGCCAGCAGAATTGGAAGCTCCGTATCGGTGTTTATGGTGGACGCCGCCCCGTCCTGTGGACGATGCTTTTCACGACCGCCATGAATTTCGGTCTTTGTCTTTTGAATCGGGCCAGCAGCACGTCGTCCAGCCTAACCCGGACCGTTCGCACACCCCACGGAGCGCCGACCGCTCGGAGCGCCGGCCTGTTGCCGACGCTCCGGCCTGCCCATAAACCTTGCTTCGCCAGAGACTCGGCCACGAGTCTCCCTCTCCCCTTCCGAAGGGGAGAGGGCCGGGGTGAGGGGTCCGTCTTTGCTTGGCGGTTCAGAGGCACAAAGCGCGTCAAATGGGCAGGGTGTTCTCTCCAGGATACTGCGACAGTTCAAATTATCCACAGGCTCCGAAGAAATTTCCCAACGCGGCTTCCTCATTTAACCCATTCAACCCATTTAACTCTTTTAACCCATTTAACCCATTTAGCTGTTTCGGTTGCGCCCTTGCCGCGCTGTAAAGTTTCCAGGCTGGTCCCCCTTCTCGTCGTGAGTCTTGGCTGGGCTGCCCGGGCGCAAGTCAGTCCGGCTCCCGCCACCAATGCCCCCCTCAAAGCCGCACCTCCCCCGGGCTTTGTCGGCTCTCGCAGTTGCCGGGAATGCCACGAGAAATTCTATCAGTTGTGGTCCACCTCCTTCCACGGCCTGGCCATGCAGCCCTATGCCTCGGACCTGGCCAAAACCAACCTCACCGAACAGAAGACCGAAATCGTCGCGGGCAAATACCGCTTTCTGGCCGACCTCCGCCAGGCGGTCGTCCTCGAACGCACCCCCGATGGTGAGACACGCTACCCCATCGTGCAGGTCATGGGCGGCAAAAACGTCTTTTACTTCCTCACGCCGCTCGAGCGCGGCTGGCTCCAGGTGCTGCCCGTCGCCTACGATGTCCGCCGTCGGCAATGGTTTGACACCACCGCCAGTGCCATGCGCCATTTCGGCGACCGCCGCGACGAGGCCCTCTACTGGAAAGAGCGCCCGCTGACCTTCAACACCTCCTGCTTCAGTTGCCACGTCAGTCAGCTCTCCAAAAACTACGACCTCCAGTCCGACAGCTACCACACCACTTGGGCCGAGCCGGGCATCAATTGCGAGACCTGCCACGGCCCCTCGGGGGAGCACGTCCGCTTGTTCCGTGAACTGCCCGCCCAACAGCCCGTCCCGGACGACCTCAAACTCGTGGTCATCACCAGGCTCAACCTCGAGCGGCGCAACGACCTGTGCGCCCCTTGCCACGCCAAAATGTCGCCCCTGACCACGAACTTCGCCCCCGGCGAACGCTACTTCGATCACTTCGATCTCGTTGCCTTCGAGAACCCCGACTTCTATCCCGATGGCCGCGACCTCGGCGAAAACTACACCTTCACCCAGTGGCGCCTCAGCCCCTGCGCCAAATCCGGCCAACTCGACTGTATCCATTGCCATACGTCGAGTGGCCGCTACCGGTTTACCGAGCCGGCGAAGGCCAACGACGCCTGCCTCCCCTGTCACGCCGCGAAGGTCGAGAACGCCCCCGCCCACACTCACCATGAAGCCGCCACCGCCGGCAACGAGTGCGTCTCCTGCCACATGCCCATGACCGAATTCGCCCGCATGAGGCGCACTGACCACTCGATGCGCCCTCCCACTCCCGCCGCCACGCTCCTTTACCAGTCCCCCAACGCCTGCAACCTCTGCCACACCAACCAAAACGCCGCCTGGGCCGACAAGTTCGTGCGCGAATGGAGTAAACACGACTACCAGAAACCCGTCCTCGAACGCGCCGCCCTCATCGCCGCCGCCCGCAAGCAGGACTGGAAAAAACTCCCCGACATCCTCGCCTATCTCTCCCGCCCCAACCGCGAGGAAATCCAGACCGTCTCCCTCGTCCGCCTCCTGGCCGACTGCCCCGCCGACGGCCAATGGCCCGTCCTGCGAAACCTGATGTCTGATCCCTCGCCGCTCGTCCGCGCCAGCGTCGCCGAAACCCTGGGCCGGCGCCTCGATCAGCCCAACACCGCCGCCCTCTGCCAGGCCGCCGGCGACAATTACCGCCTCGTGCGCGTCCGCGCCGCCGCTTCACTCGCTGCCGTCCCGGAAGAAAGCCTGCCCGAGGCCCAGCGTCCCCGGGTCCGCGCCGCGCTCGCCGAACTGGTGGATTCGATGAAATCCCGGCCCGACGACATGGCGTCCCACTACAACCTCGGCGACTTTTACCTGTCGCGCGGCCTTATGCCCCAAGCCGTCGCGGAGTTCGAGACCGCCTCCCGCTTGCAGCCCGACGCCCTCCCGCCCCGCGTCAATGTCGCCCTCGCCTACAATGCCCTCGGTCAGAATGAGAAAGCCGAAGCCAGCCTCCGCCGCGCCCTCACGCTCGACCCCACCAACTCCGCCGCCCACCTGAACCTCGGCATGTTGCTCGCCGAGATGGGCAAAATGTCCGACGCCGAACAAGCCTTCCGCGCCGCGTTCAAGGCCGACTCCCAGTCCGCCCAGGCCGCCTACAACCTCGGCGTCTTGCTCTCCAAAGACCATCCCGAGGAAGCCCTCGCCTGGTGCCGCCGGGCCGCCGAGCTGCGCCCCGACAATCCGCAATACGGCTACACCTATGCCTTTTACCTCTATCACGCGGGCCGGCTCGACGAGGCGCTTAAGGCCGTCCGTGCCGTGCGCCAGCGCCATCCCGACCACGAAGACAGCCTCCTGCTTGAACGCCAACTCCTCCAGCAGCAGCAACCGACGCGTTAATCCGGTCAGCAAGGCCGTGCATCGCGCCGGGGACCCGGCCCGGGCGCTCCGACTTGCCCAAACCTGCCCTTTTCTCCCGTCCGCTCGGCTAACCTTAACCGCCGCCAAAGAAGACAGGCGCGGCGCGCACAAACCGCGCCTCGATTGCCTCAAAAGCGGACACTTTGGCTGCTGTTGACCGGCAGCCAGGGTGGGAGGCCCCACCACCGCCAACGTCGTACCTACGTCGTACCAATATCATACCAATATCATACCAATATCGCCCCACCGTCGTACCTACGTCCTACCTACGTCGTACCAAGGTCGTACCATGATCCCAAGGCTGGCTCAGGAGGGACGGAAGGCGGAAGTGTCCTGAAAGCGGACGGTTGAGTGGCCGGGTGGTTTTTGCGGCTTCGTCTGCTGTGGCTTGTATGTTACGGATGTCGCGAGAGCGCGCAGGTTGCTGGCGCTTTGGTTGGGGCCGGGCGTTCGACAGCGGCAGCAAGCTGTGCGCACACACGCTGGCGCGCAATTCGCCCGCTCAGCCCGCAGGCGACGGAGCAGCAATGGCGGAATTCACTCCGCACCGTACGGCCGGGAAGGTTTCTCGATTCCGGGCTTGCATCCCGAGCGCCAGCCGGTCAAAATACACCCCGAACGAAAGGCTTTGGCCTTGCAGCAATGGCCCTGTCCCAAGCATACTGTTAGGCGCTTAACATGCACACGGTAGCGAACCAGCTAGAGCAGTTGCTCGATACCCATAAGGGCGAGAGAGACGTTGTCCGGTTTCTTGCTACGCATCCGTGGCTGCTTTATCATTACTTCATCAGCCGACGCGGGCACTGCGAATATGTCCTGACCGAAGTCAGCCTCGGAGGCGACTACTACGTGGATGCTGTGGTTCTCAACGGACACTCCGGGGCATGGGAGGGCTACTTCATCGAGTTCGAGCCCGTCGGTGATAAGGTCTTCAACAAAGACGGCACACCAACCCCACGTATCAGGAGCGCACAGAAGCAAATCGCAGATTGGCGCGAGTATATGCGACTTAACCCAACCCAGTTCCGCCGCAAACTCGCAAAGCTCTGTCAGACCAAAGACCTTTTACACAAGCCAGAACCGAACGATGAACCATGCACGGATTCGAACCACCGTCTCAAAGATCCAGAGAGCTTCATGTGGGAACATTTCTGGATTATCAGCGGGCGTCGAAGCCAACTCTCACCCGACGTTAGAAAACTCATGGCCCGTCAGAAGACTGAGGCCGATATTTTCATTGGCAGTTACGACGGGTTCCTTGACGTGGCAAAGAAAACGCAATGACCACGGACGCGCGTAATCATGCGGTGCAGCGAACCCAGCCGGCGCGCTGCGGCTGAAATCACCTCGTTAGCCGCCGCGCTCACTGGGCTGAGTCGCGGTTCTTGAGGTGCGCAGGGCCGAGCCTGTTTCTTGGCTTGTGCTGGCTGGCGGAGGACCGTAGAACTGGGGCGGCGGAAGACAAATCAGAGTTTATGGACGAAATACAATACATCTTCGTAATTCTCTTCTTCGGGATGCTGCTGGGCGTCATCACCGGAGCCATCGCGCAGAAAAAGGGCGAGAGCTTCTTCTTGTGGTGGCTGTTCGGGACGCTGCTGTTCATCGTCGCTCTCCCGCTGGTGATTCTCATGGGCGCCAAGGTTGGCCGGCGAAATCAAGGCGTAAAGAAATGCCCGTATTGCGCCACCGAAATGAACGTTAAAGAGATGGAATGCCCAAGCTGTGGTCGCGGACAGGTGCCGCGACCCACCAATGCGGCCTGGGAAAAGACTCTTGCTGCGGAGGACGACGTGGAAAAGTGGGCCAAGAAGGAGAACAAGGGCGACGCCGGCTAAACAGATCACTGACGTTCATCAGGTGATGCGGGCGCGGGCCGATTCGCGGCTTGTGCTGGCGGGCGGGCGTAGAACTGGGGCGAGCGGGAAACATTAACCAAGCATTAAATAATATGCCCTTTGATCCGACATTACCCCAAACCAACGCGCCCATCGTGTCCGCCGAACGTCCCAATTCAACGCTCTCAACGACCGCCTGAGCGGCGCTGGCGCAAGGATCAGGTGCAAGTCCACTTGTAGAGGCCATACTACTTCAACAGGCGATAGTCCTCTGCCCAGCCGTCTTCGGCTTCACACTTGCCGTGATCCAGAACGCTGCCATCCAGTCCAGTGCGCTGGCAGCGGAATTCGTTGTCCCATTTCCCCCAATCGGTTATATTGTCGCCCAAGTTGCGGGGAACGCCCTATGAGCAAATTGCTGCTGATTGACGACGAAGCGGACGTGCAATACTCGTTCCAGCGAATCTTCGATTCGCCGGACATCGAGCTGACCACCGCGTCCAGCGGCGAGGAGGGCCTGCGGATCATCCCCAAACTCAAGCCCGACCTCGTCATCATGGACGTGCGCATGGGCGGAATCACGGGCCTGGAAACCCTGCGCCGCCTGCGCCACCTTGACTCGAAGCTGCTCGTCATCCTCATGACCGCCTACGGCACGACGCAAACGGCCATCGAAGCGATGAAGCTGGGCGCTTACGATTACCTGCTCAAACCGTTCGACGTGCCGAAGCTCAAGGAGATTGTCCTCAACGCCCTGAAGGCCGCCAGCGACATGCGGCAGGTTGTCTCCTACCAGCCGCTGCTGGAGAAGGAGGATTACGAGCTGGGCATTGTCGGGCGCAGCGAATCCATGCAGCAGGTCTTCAAGCTCATCGGCCAGCTCGCCGCCTCGGACGCCACCGCCCTCATCAGCGGCGAGAGCGGCACCGGCAAGGAGCTGGTCGCGCGCGCCATTTATCATCACAGCAACCGCAGCCGGCAGCCGTTTCTCGCCGTCAATTGCGCCGCCATCCCCGAGCAACTGCTCGAAAGCGAATTGTTCGGCCACGAGCGCGGCGCTTTCACCGGCGCGACCCTCCAGCGCATCGGCAAGTTCGAACAATGCAACCACGGCACGCTCTTCCTCGATGAAATCGGCGACATGACCCCCGCCACCCAAACCAAGATTCTGCGCGTGCTGCAATCCGGCGCCTTCGAGCGCGTCGGCGGCAACCAGCCCATCCGCACCGATGTGCGCCTCATCGCCGCGACCAACCGCCCGCTCGAGCAGGCGGTGGCCGCGCGCCAGTTCCGCGAGGACCTGTTCTACCGCCTCAACGTCGTGCGCGTGCACGTTCCGCCACTGCGCGCGCGGCGCGGGGACATTCGCCTGCTGGTCAATTATTTCCTCAAGACCTTTGCCAAAGACCAGCAGCAAGCGCCCAAGTCCATCGCGCCCGGTGTGATCCGGGCGCTGGAGAAATACCACTGGCCCGGCAATGTGCGCGAACTGGAAAACGTCATCCGCCGCGCGCTGGTCGTGGCCAAAGGGGACGCGATTTTGCTGAGCGATTTGCCGGCTGAGATTACCGGGCAGGGCTTGGCCGCCGCCGGCGCCGCCGCCGTCTCCCTGCCGGCGGGCGAAGGCAGCGCCTCGGACATCGCGGCCCTGGCCCGGCTGTTGTTCCAGTGGGCGCGGCGCGACCCCAAACTGAGAATCATCCCGGCGGTCGAACGCGAATTGATTGTCCAGGCCCTGAAGGAGTCCCAAGGCAACCAGGTCCACGCCGCCAAACTGCTCGGCATCACCCGCGCCACGCTGCGCAAGCGGGTCGAGAAGTTCAGGATTCAGCGCGAGCTGAGTGTTACCTGAGAGGGCCTGCCCGGGTAGGGCGTGCTGTCCCCAGCGCGCCGTTGGCCGCCACGAACCACCGGGGGCGGCGCGCTGAGGACAGACGCGCCCTGCCTCCGCCGCCACTCAAGCCGAGGCCAATATCTCCTGCACGAACGGATTACTCTGCCGCTCCTCTCCCAGGGTCGTGGCGCGCCCGTGTCCGCCCAGCAACCGCGTCGCCGCCGGCAGGCCCATGACCCGGCGGATCGAAGCCTCCATTTGCCGCTGGTCCGAGTCCGGCAGGTCGGTTCTTCCGATTGAGCCCCCAATAATCAGGTCGCCTCCGACCAGCACTTTCTCGCCGGGGAAATGATACACCACATGCCCGGGCGAGTGGCCCGGCGTGTGAATCACCACGACCTCCAATGACCCGATCTTGAGCTTCTGATTGTCGGTTACGTGCAGGTCGGCCTTCACCGGCGGAATGACGAACGGGAGCTGAAACAACCGGGTCTGCATGTCCGGATTCAAGGCTTTGGCCTCATCCAGCGCGTGGAGCAGTATCTTGGCCGCGGGAAACTTCCGCCTCACGACCGCATGATCGGCGAAGTGGTCGAAGTGGCCGTGCGTCAGCCACAACCCGATCAGGTCCCAGCCCCGGTCGGCTGCTTCCTTGAGTAGGGGACTGGTGGTATGGTCGGGCGCGTCAAAAAGAACCGCCTGCCTGGCGGTTTCATCCGCAATCAGAAAACAGTTCGTCATCGCGACCCCGCCGGTGTTCGTCAGTATGATCATGCCGGGAGTGTATCCGCTGGGTTCAGGGACGGCCAGTACAGCTTCGTCTGGCGACGACCCCGAGCCGGCATGAAGGTGCATGAATTGGGTTGCCAACACCGGGTCATTCGGGCTCAAATCCCTGTGGATGTCACACGAGACACAATCCGTGAGAACACGAGTATGGACCTGATCGAACAGATAAAGGCGGGGATTTGCTCCCACAGCTCGATGGCCGTCATCGCCGTCGTCGGCATTCTGGCGTTGATCCTCGCCCTGAAGATTGTCCATCTCATCCTTCGGGTGATTTGCGTTTTGCTCGGCCTGGCCGCGATTGGCAGCGCCGTCTGGTGGTTCTTCCTCCGCTAGTGAAATGGGTGGGGATGATCTTCCGATCCCCCTTCGGCGCCTGGACAGATGAGGGGACACGCCGCGGCCGCCTGGGCCGGCTGCCGGCCTCAAGGGCTTGTTGACTCTCCGGCAGCTTTGCTATTCAATTTGGGTATGCAATTCGAAAGCCTTAAAGTATTCTGCGACCTGGCTGAAACCGAGAGCTTCACCAAGACCGCGCAAATCAACGGCGTCAGCCAATCCGCGGTCAGCCAGACGATCAGTGCTTTGGAGCGGCATTTCAGCTCCCTCCTCATCGAGCGCAGCAAGAAGAACTTCCGGCTGACCTCCGAGGGCGAAGTCCTTTACCACCACGCCAAAGAGCTCCTTCAGACCTACGACGCCATCCACAGCCGGATGCAGGAGATCAAACACGTCATCTCCGGCGACATTCGCCTGGCCACCGTTTATACCCTCGGGCTGCACGATTTGCCTCCGTACGTCAAACGCTTCATGCAGCAGCATCCGGAGGTGAATATCCACGTCGAATACCGCCGCGCCAACCAGGTGTACGAAGGCGTGCTGGGCAATATCGTGGATCTGGGTTTGGTGGCCTATCCGGTCCCCGACGCGAAACTGGAGATTATCCCGTTGCGCAAAGACCCGCTGGTGCTCGCCTGTCATCCGCAGCATCCCTTCACGAAACTCAAAGCCGTCAAGCTCAAGGCGCTGAACGGGCAAAAGTTCATCAGCTTCGACCCGGACATGCCCACCCGCAAAGCGCTGGACAAACTCCTCAAAGGCCAGGGCGTGACCGTCGATCACGTTATGGAGTTCGATAACATCGAAACCGTCAAACGGGCCGTCGAGCTCGACTGCGGCGTGGCGATTGTGCCGGAAGCTACCATCCGGCAGGAGGTGGCCGACCAAACCCTGGCGGCCGTGCCCCTCGAAGGCAATCATTTCCGGCCGCTGGGGGCGATCCACCGCAAAGGCAAAGTGCTGTCCCCGGCCATTAAGCAGTTCATTGCCCTGCTGAAAGAGCCCATTTGACAGGTCCGCTATGGTTGGCGCAGGCGAATGCTCCAACAGCGTTTACCCCGAGGAGAAATGAGAAAACCCATTAAGGATAAGTTCACGAAGCTCAAGATTTCCCGGCAGTGGCGGTATCAACTGCGGATGCGGCGGGACCAGCGATGCATCATCTGCGGCACACCGATCACGCGGGGCTTGATGTGTTTGGAGCACATGGTCAAGGCCCGCGAGCGGCAGCGGAAGCGGCTCGGCCTCAAGCGCCGCCACCACAACGCGCTGAGCTATCGACTCCAGCGGGAGGCCTGATCCCGGCTCGGCTCACTCGCCGATGCGCTCGGGAGTGCCTTTGCGGTAGTTAATCCCGATCTGGTCGAACCGCTGGAAGTGGGTCTGCAGGCGCCGCGTGAAATCGTTCCAGTTGCGCGAGGCCTTGGGCGACCAGGTGACCTCGGCCAGCGCGCACACGCGCGGAAATGCCATGTACTGCGCGTGCTTGAAGTTGGGGACATACTCGGTCCACAGGTTCTCCTGCGCGCCAAGGATGTGCGACTGGTACTGCGGGGCCAGCTTCGCCGGCAGCGGCTCAAACGAGTACACCTTGCTCAACGGCAGATAGTGGCCGGTGGCGCGCGGTTCGGTGGCATGGTCTGTGGACTGGTAGTAGTCCAGGGTTTGACTTCGCCCGGGGTGAAGAAATGGCGGGCCACATCGAGCATGAGCCCGCGCCATTTGAACCGCGGCTGGTCCTCGATCCGGACGCACGGAATCTTCCAATCCACGCCCGCCGCCGGCTTCGCCGCATATACCTCCGGCGGCAACAGTTGCAGCAGCGACTGCACGCCGTAAAACAGGCCGGCGGATTCGCCCGCCCGCACGACGACGGAGTCCGGGGCCACGGTCAGTTCGTAGCCTTCGGCGCCCAGTTCCGGTTTGGCGTCCTGGGTGGTCAAGAGGATTTCCCCCTTGGCCGGCTGCGCTTGGGTGCTGGCGCCGGCCTTGAGGCTGTAACCCGTGGCTTTGCCCAACTGCTCCGCCAGGCACTGTCCGGTGTCGCGCGTCGCCGCGTCCGTCAGGATGAGCGTCTCCGGCTGGAGTGGGAACACCCCGTCACGGCACTCCATCTTTTGGGGCAGTGGAATCAGCGCGGGGGGGTCCCCGGCCAAGGCGCTGGCCGCCATCAGCGAGAGGAAGATTACAGCAATTTGACATCTCATTCGGCAGCTTACCATACTGCTCGATATGCCTCTCTTACAACTCAATACCACAGTGGTTCTCTCCGACGACAAGCGGAAGGCGCTGCTCGCCTCGCTCTCCAAAATCGTGGCCGGAGTGATCGGCAAGCCGGAGCAATACGTCATGGTCACCATCAGCCCAGCCGCCATTCTGATGTCGGGCAAACCGGGGGACGCGGCGTTTGTGGACGTCCGCAGCATTGGCGGGTTGAGCGGCGACGTGAACCGGCAGCTTTCGCAGAAGGTGTGCCGTTTGCTGAATGAGTCGCTTGGGGTGCCGCAAGATCGCATCTATCTCAATTTCACCGAGGTCGAAGCCGGCAACTGGGGCTGGCAGGGGAACACGTTCGGGTGACGCGCATGGAATTGCCCGAGGCTAAAGGGACGTATGTCCTGTAATATCAAGGCAAATGCGCTCTAATTCGCTCTAACTCGCCGCTGTTTTTCACTACTCTGTCAGTGCTCTTACCCTCTTTACCTCGAGACTCATTTCCGGCAACACTGTCGTATCAAATGGCTGATCTGAATGGTCATCGGGAGCGCCGGCTCGTTTGCCTGGTTGGTTTGATGCTCACCTTCGGCACCCTGGCGTGTTACTGGCCCGTGCGCCATTTCGACTACGTTAATCTCGATGATCCTCTTTATGTGTATCAGACCCGCATGGTTCAGCAAGGGCTGTCGTGGCCGGGCGTCATTTGGGCGTTCCAATGCATCAAAGGCGGCAACTGGAATCCATTAGTCTGGCTGTCACACATGGCGGATTGCCAGCTTTATGGAGTCACGCCCGGCGGTCACCATCTGACGAACCTGCTCTTGCATTCGGCAAACGTGTGGCTGCTCTTTCTGGTCTTAAAAAGGATGACCGGAGCGATTTGGCGGAGCGGGTTTGCGGCGGCAATCTTCGCCTGGCATCCCCTGCACGTGGAATCCGTGGCGTGGGTTTCCGAACGGAAGGACGTATTGAGCACTTTGTTTTGGCTGCTGACGATTTGGGCGTATGTGAGGTATGCGGAACAGTCAGAAGGAGGAACGCAGAAGGCAGAATCCAGCCACACGCCATACGCATCACGCATCACGCATCAAGCATCGTCCTATTACGTTCTCGCCCTCTTCTTCTTCGCCCTCGGACTGATGTGCAAACCAATGCTGGTGACGCTGCCGTTCGTCCTGCTGCTTTTGGATTACTGGCCGTTGCGCCGGCTCTCTTTCCCACCACTCCATCACTCCATCACTCCACCACCCCAACCCTCCACCCCTCCACTACTCCGTTTGCTGCTGGAAAAGCTGCCTTTCGCGGTCTTGAGCCTGGCGGTCGGCGCGCTGGCAGTCTGGGCGCAACAGAACGTGCAAGCCCTGGGGACCGAGTCGCTGTCTTTGCGCCTGGAGAATGCGGTGGTTTCTTACGCGACGTATCTGGGAAAGTTCTTTTGGCCCGTTAACCTGGCCGTGTTTTATCCCTATCCCGATTCGATTCCAATGTGGCAGGCGGGTGGAGCGGCCCTGGTGCTGGGGGCCATTTCGTGGGCGGTGATTCGGGGAATGAGGCAGCGCCGCTATTTGGGAGCGGGGTGGTTTTGGTTTCTGGGAACGCTGGTGCCGGTGATAGGACTGCTGCAGGTGGGAATGCAGGCGCTGGCGGATCGTTATACCTATATTCCCTATATTGGACTCGCTTTGATGGTGAGTTGGGGCCTGGCGGATTTGGCTGCGGCCTGGCCGCGTGGCCGGGCGGCGCTGGCAGGGGCCGCCGCGCTGGCCCTGGGCTGCTGCCTGGCCACGAGCCGGTCGCAAATCAAACACTGGCGAGACAGCACCGCCCTCTATGAACACGCCCTGAAAGTTACTTCCGGCAATTATATGGCGCACGACAATCTGGGCAATGTGCTGATGGATGACGGGAAACTTGACGAAGCGGTGAAGCACTACCGGGAAGTCATCCGGCTCACGCCAACCATAGGAAAACCCTATAATGATTTGGGAAAGGCCTACGCCTTGCAAGGGAAGATGGACGATGCGATGATCCTGTTTTCCAACGCGGCCAGGCTGAATCCCGGATTGGCGCAAGCGCGTTGGAATCTGGGGAATGCCTGGCTGCTTAAAGGCAAAGTGGCGGAGGGTCTGGCCGAAATGAAAATAGCGGTGCAGCTTAGCCCGGAAGACATCACGGGGCACCGGGTATTCGTGGACACGTTGATCAAGCTGGGAAAAGCCGCCGAAGCGCTTCCTTATTGCGAGGCCGTGGTAAAAGCCGAGCCGGGAGATGCGCACGCTCGTTTCACCCTGGGATCGGCGTGCCTGGCGAGCAAGCGTCTGGAACAGGCGGCGGCCAATTTTAAGGAGGCCGTGCGACTGGCGCCGGACACTCCGGAGTGTATGAATGCTTTGGCCTGGATTTATGCGACCAGTCCCCAAGCTGAACTCCGCAACGGTGCCGAAGCAGTGCGCCTGGCCGAGGAGGCTTGCAAAATCACTAAACGGCAGAAGACGACGATACTGGATACGCTGGCCGCGGCCTACGCGGAAGCAGGCCGGTTCGATGACGCGGTCAAAACCACCGAGGAAATCCGCGCCCTGGCGGTATCGGCCCATGACACCAATACGGTGGACACGGCGCGGCAGCGATTGAAGTTGTATAAGGCCGGAAAGGCGTATCGCGATGAGCCGTGAGAATGCCGCATTCAGGTAAAACGCAAACCACATCATGAACTGTTATACTTCCACCCAACACCTTCTGATCTGCCTGGCCGTGGCTGCCTCGCTGGCCGCCGCCTCAGCCGCTCACAGCCCGCTGCTGCCGCGGCCCCAGCAAGCGCAGTATGAGAGCGGCTCTCTGCCGGTGCGCGGCCTGTCGATCCGCTTCGCGGCTCCGCCCACAGTCGAGGACCGCTTCACGGCGGAGCAGTTGGCCGCCCGGTTGTCCGCCATTGGCCAGACGCAGATTCCGGTTCGCAAAACCAAGGCAGCCGGACCGGCTATCCTGTTGAACCGCACGGGTGAAGGCGCCGCCCTGCCCGGCGACAATGAAAGCACCGGGCCGGATTCCCGCGAGTCCTATTTCCTGCAAGTCACTCCCAAAGGCGCGGAGATTCGCGCCTGCTCGTCGGCCGGCCTGTTCTACGGCGTTCAGACCCTCTTGCAACTGGTGGAAGGCTCGGGACCGGAGGCGGTGTTGCCGGCAGCCACGATTCGCGACTGGCCCGCCCTGGCCTATCGCGGGTTCATGATGGACTTCAGCCACGGCCAATTGCTGCGGGTCCCGGAAATCGAGCGGCAGATTGACCTGCTGGCCCGCTTCAAGGCCAACCAATACTACTTCTATTCCGAAGCCAGCATCGAGTTCGAGGGCTACGAATTGGTGAATCCCGACGCCCGCTACACGCGCGACGAAGTCCGGCACATTATCCAATACGCGCGGCAGCGCCATATTGACGTGGCGCCTTGCATGGAGCTTTACGGCCACATGCACGACCTGTTCCGCGTCGAGAAGTTCGCCGACCTCGGCCTGCCGCGCTACGGCGACGAGTTCGACCCGCGCAACCCGCGCGTGCTCGCGGTGCTGAACGGCTGGGTGGACCAGACCGCGAAGCTCTTCCCCAGCCCCTGGTATCACGTGGGGTTTGATGAGCCCTGGTCGCTCGGTAAGATCGGCATGGAGCCGGGCAAGGACCCGTTCAAGACCTTCATTGAAGTCCTCCACCACGTCGCGGGCGAAGCGCAGGCTCACGGCAAGCGCCTCATGTTCTGGGCCGACATCACCGAGGGCGCCAGCACGCTGTCCAATCATCCTGAGTTGGTGCGGGAGTTGCCCGGGGGTGTCATTGCCGTGCCGTGGGTTTATGAAGCACGCACCAACTACGATTCTTATGTCGAACCGTTGGCGGCAGCCGGCGTTCCCACCTTCGTGGCCCCGGGCATCTGGAACTGGAACGAGATATTCCCCGATTACCACCGCTCGTTCATCAACATCAACGGCCTGACCGCCGCCGGGAAGAAGTTCAAGACGCTGGGAATTCTGAACACGGGCTGGACCGACAGCGCCCAAACGATCTACCGCCAGTCGCTGCCCGGGTTGGCCCTCGGCGCCGTGGCCGGGTGGCAGTCCGAGCCGGTGGACAGCCGCGTGTTTTTCGGCGATTACGCCGCGCAGATGTACCCCGCGGCCGTCGCGGCGGAGGTCGCGCCCGCGCTGGAAGAACTCTCGACGGTCGAGGAGATGTTCGAGGCAATCTTGCAGAACACGACCCAACATGCCTTCTGGGCCGACCCGCTCGACCCCGGTCACCTGGCCCGGTTGGAAAAGCAGCAGCCGGAGCTGCGCCAGGCGCGCCTGCTGGCGGAGAGCGCGGAGGAGCGCGTTTGCCGGGCGATGCGTCTTGCGCCGGATGATCCCACGCTCAACAGCCTGTTGCTGGCCGCGCGCCTCTTCGACTACCTCGGCATGAAATGCCTCTATGCCGTGGAATGGGCCGGCTATTTCCGCCAGTTGCAAGCCAATCCAGACCCAAAACTCGTCACCCTCTACATCGGCATTCAGATGAACGCGCAGGATCACGGGATGCTGGCTGATTTGCGGGAGGCGATCAGCGGGCTGAAGGAACCTTACCGCCGGGCCTGGCTGGAGGAGGCCACGCCCTACCGGTTGCCGAGCGCCTTGTTGCGGTGGGACGCCGAATGGGATTACTGGCAGGCGGTGCATCAGCGAGTGGTTGATCAGGTCCTGCACGGCTGGAGCAAAGGCGAACCGTTCCCGTCCATCGCGGTGATCCGGCCAAAGCGCTGAAACCTGAAAAACTCTCTTGATGGCGCGCGGCAGCGTGGCAGCGTTCAGTGCAACGAGCCAGTCTGGAAGTCCAAGGCCGACCGCTGCAGCAGGTATTCGTATTGGGTGTTGGCATAGGCGATCTGGGCCGAAAGCAGGTTAAGCTGCGCCTGGTTGAACTCCACGATCGAACTGATGCCGTTGCTATAGCGCGCCTCGGCGAGGTCAAAGGACTGTTTGGCATTGTCCACGAGCTGGGCGGTGATTCGCAGCCGGTCGAAGGCATTCTGCGCGTTGAGCCAGGCGATGCGCACATCCCGAATCACATTGTCCTCCAAGTCGCGCAAGCCCTCGTCCGCCGCCCGCGCGCGCAATTCCGCCTCCTGTTGCCGCGCGGAATAGAAGCCGCCCGCGTAGAGCGGCAGGGTCAGGCTCAGTCCGGCAGCGGCGTAATTCTTCGGCAACTCGGAATCGCCGATGGGAATCACGCCGGCGCTGCCAATCGCCGAGAGGTTGGGATAACGCAGGGCCTTTTCCGCCCGGGCGAATTTGAAGGCCGCTTCCTGCGAATTCCGCAGGCTCAGCAAGTCAGGCCGGGACTGGAGGGCTTGCTCAACAAATTGCGCAACATTGGTCGAAAGCTCCGGCGGCAGCGGTTGCTCGACCAACCGATAGGTCTTCGGCTCGCGCAGGCCCATGAGGTTGGCGAGTTGGGCAAAGGCGGCCTGCAAGTCGTTCTGCGCCTTGCTCAGCAGCAGTTTGCCATCCTCGACGTTGACCCGGGCAAAGCTCACATCGAGGTCGGAGCGAAGCTTGTTGCTGGCCAGTGCGCTGACCTGGGCAAGAAACACCTGCCGCTCCGCGACGGTCTCCTCCGCCACGCGAGTCACCGATTGGGCCTGCTGCGCGGCGAAGAAGGCCCCATCAACCGCCAGCAGGATTTGTTCGCGGGTAGCCTGCGCATTATTCGCCTCGGCTTGCGCCCGCAGTTTGGCGCTGCCGGTCAGATTCGCCGTCCTGCCGAAATCGGTGATGAGCTGGGAGAGAACCAGCCCCTCGGCGTTGCGGTCGAAGATGCTGGGGTTGTTAAGGCCGCCGATGGCCGCGAGCCGGGTGTTCTCGTTGGCCGTGCCCACGGACATAACGTTGCCGGATAGGTTCGGGAAAAAGCCCGACCGAAACTGCCGAGTCACCTGCCGAGCGGCCAGCGCCTTCAAATCGGCGACGCTGATTTGCGGATGGCTGCGAAGCGCAGCCTCGTGCGCCTCTTGCAGAGTAAGCCGTGGAGCGTCCTCCGCGTTGGCAATGGCGAACGCAAGGCCGAGAAAGACCGCGCCAGCGAAGTTCTGAGATACTTTGGTCATAAACTGCCTTTGTCAGGGTGCTGGTTGGGGCGCCCCGCCGGTCATCGCGGTTGAGCCTTTGGCGCCGGCGCGAGCCTCCTGCCAGCGATAAACTATATAATACGCCGCCGGCACAATAAAGACGGTCAGCACCACCGACACCGCCAGCCCTCCGATGATGGCACGCGCCAGCGGCGCGTAGGCTTCGCTGCCCGTCCCCAGCTTGGCCGCCATCGGCAGCAGACCCATGAGCGTCGCCAGCGAGGTCATGAGCACAGGACGCAAACGAATCCGGCAGGCCAGTGACACCGCCTGCCGCAACGGGCGTCCCTCCGCCCGCAGCCGGTTGGTGAAGTCCACGATCAGAATGCTGTTGGACACCACAATGCCGACCATCATCACCACGCCCATCAGGGACATGATGTTGAGCGTGGTGCCTGTGGCAAAGAGGATCAGCAGTACGCCGGTCAACCCCGTTGGCACCGCCAGCAGAATCAGAAACGGGTCCACGAACGAACGCATTTGCGCCACCAAAATCAAATAGACCAGCAGGGTGGAGAGAATCAGCCCCAGACTGAAACTCTTGAAGGACTCGCGCATCGCCTGCACCGTGCCGCGCACCGTGATCGTCATGTTTTCCGGCAACTGCGTTTGGCCCACGATCTTCTGCACGCCGGCATAAACCCGGCTCAGGTCTTCTCCCGACGGCGCGACATAGACATCAACCGTGCGCTGAATCTGGTAATGGTCCACCTCCGTAGGCGCAGGCACGGTCGAAATGTGGACGACTGAGTCCAGGCGGGTAGGTTGCTTGAGGTTCGCCGCCCGCAGGGGCATCGAGCCGAGGTCGGCGAGGTTCTGGACGACGGTTTCCGGATACTGGACCGTCAACAGATAGTTGTTGCCCGTTGCAGGATCAATCCAGTAGCTCGGCGCGATCATGCCGTTGGAGGTCAGCGCCGTAATCAGACTGTCCAGCACTTCCTTGGCGCTGAGGCCCAGTTCGCTGGCCCGCTCACGATCGATATCGATCTGGAGCGCCGGATAATCCACGTCCTGCGGCACGAGTACGTCGCTAACCCCCGAGAGTGCGCGCACCCGTTGGGCAATCCGGCTGGCGATTTCATGGGCGCCCTTCATGTCCATGCCGCTGACCTGGACATCCAGCGGCGCCGGAATGCCTTGGTTGAGAATGGCATCCACCAGGCCGCCGGTCTGAAAATAGGCGCTCACTTGCGGCAGTTCCCGCTGGAGCCGCTCGCGGACCAGGTTCATGTAGCCGAAGCTGCTGAGCCGGTGGCCTTCGTTGAGCCCCACTTGCACGACGGCAGTGCTCGGGCAGGAGTTTGGATTGAGGATAGAGTTAAAGCCCGGCGTCGTCCCGATATTCGAGACGATGATTTTGAGATCGCGCTGCGGCACGACGGAGCGGATGAGTTCCTCGACCTGGCCGACCAACTGGTCGGTGATTTCCAGACGCGTGCCTGACGGAGCCTTTACGCTAATGACGAACTGGCTCGGATCCGTGCGCGGAAAGTAGGCTTTGCCGATCAGCGGATAGAGGGCCAGGCTGAACACGAAAAGACCGGTGATGCCAAGCACGGTGGCCACCGGACGCAACAAGCTAATACTGAGCGTTGCCTCATAGCGGTCGAGCATCCCGTGGAACTTGCGGTTGAACCAGCCGTTGAACCGCTGACCCCAGCCGCTGGCGGTCGGATTTCGGGTTTCGGATTTCGGGTCTCCCGCTCCGCCGGGCTGGTGCCCGTCGATCAGCTTCGCGCAGAAGAGCGGCACGACCGACATGGCCACAAAGTAGGAGGCAAACAGCGACAGCACAACGGACAGCGCCAGCGCCGAAAACAGAAACCGGCTGACCCCGTAAAGGAACGTGACCGGAAAGAACACCACGACCGTCGTCAGGGTGGCCGCCAGCACGGGCAAGGCCACTTCCTGGCCGCCTCGTTCGGCGGCGACCTCCGGGGGTTCGCCCATTTCCAGGTGGCGGAAAATATTCTCCAGCACCACGACCGAATTGTCGATCAACCGGGAGAACGCGAGGGCCAAACCGCCCAGGATCATCGCGTTGACGGTGCTGCCGCCCAAACCCAGGGCAATGAAGGTCGCCAGGGCCGAGAGCGGGATCGAGAGAAACACCGCCACGGTGGCCCGCAGGCTGCCCAGAAAGACCAGAATCATCAACCCGGTGAGCACCAGGCCGATGGTCCCCTCATGCACCAGGGTTTCGATGGCCGTGCGCACGAACACCGACTGGTCGAACACGACCTGGGTCACCAACCGCTTGGGCACGTACAGCAGCCTGGAGATGACCGATTTGACGCCGTTGACGATGGCAATGGTGTTGGCGTCGCCTCCCTGCCTCAATACCGGGACGTACACCGAGGCTTGGCCGTTGATGCGCACCTTGTTGTATTGAATCTGAGAGGCGTCTTGGGCTTTGCCCACGTCGGCCACCAGGACGGAGGCCTCACCGACGGTTTTCAGCGGCACTAGATCGATGTCTTTCATGGCATTGATCTGGTTGTTGGCGTAGATGTTGTAATCGTAGGGCCCGATCTTCACGTCGCCGGCGGGCAGAATCAGGTTGGCTTCGTTGACGCTGCGCACGACGTCCATCACGCTCAACTGGTGCGCTTCCAATTTGAGTGGATCGACATACACCATGATCTGGCGATAGCGCCCGCCAAAGGCCGGCGGCACCGACGCCCCGGGAATGCCGGCCATCTGGTTGCGGACCGTAAACTGGCCCAGGTCACGCAGTTGAGCCTCGCTGAGGCCCTCGCCTTTCAAGGTGACCAGGCAGACCGGCAGGCTGGAGGCGTCGAACTTCATCACGATCGGCGGCAGTGTGCCCTGCGGCAGATAGCGCAGGGTGGCCATCGCCAAGTTGGCGACGCCGGTCACATCCGAATCTGGGTTCGACCCGGGCTGAAAATAGACTTTAATCAGGCTGACTCCGGTCAGCGAGCGCGACTCCATGTGATCGATGCCCGACGCCAGCGTAAACATCCGTTCGAACTGCCCGGTGATGTCGTTTTCAATTTGCTCGGGCGGCATGCCGGAATAGAAGGTGGCCACGACAACCACCGGGATGTTAATGGGTGGAAACAGGTCCACCGGCATCCGCACCAGGCTGGTCACCCCCACCACGCACACAATGAGGCACGTGACCACAATCAAATAGGGATAACGAATGGCGAAGCGGGACACGCGGTTAAGGAGTTAAATGGGTTAAATGGATTAAATCAGGTACATGGGGTTAGCGCGTGTCTGCGGCGGCTTCAGGCACTTTCTTTGGCGACGGCGGCGCGCAACTTTTCGAGCGAGAATTCGGGCGACTGGCAGAGGGCAATCAACTCCCGTTTCCGGGCGGAGATTCGCGCGGCGATGGGCGGAAGCTGCGCAGCGATGCCCAGCGGGATGGATTGGACACCGTGCAGGTCGCCGTGCAGCAAATCCCCGGACCGTATATTCAGTCCGCCGACTTCAACCGGGGTCCCGATCTCGATGATGTGAACGTAGGCGTGTGACACCGAAAGGCTGCCGGAAAAGAGCTGAAAACCGGCGCGTTCGGCAGCGGGGAGGGAGCGCACCGAACCGTTGGTGACCACGCCCACGCAGTTGATCGCCTGAAGGATGTTCATGTGCGCTTCGCCGACCAGCGCACCCAGGCCCGGACGACTGGCCACATCCTGGATAACAACTACCCGGGGCGCGGGCTGCGACGCGATGTGGTCCCACCAATCAGTCCGGTCGGGGAACGCGCCGGCTCCTGTCGGCGGCGCTGACCCACGAATTTTGACCGTTGCCGCGTAGCCGAGCATCGGCGGCAGGCGTGGAAAGAGGCAGCGGATGGTAGAGTCCATAAAGCCTTCGTCGCGCAGACGCACGTGAAAGCTTTCGATGGCGTTGGCCAGCAGGCAGGCATCGAGCCGGCGCAAGGCTTCCAATTGTTCCGGGGTCAGTGATGTGTTCATGGTAGAGCGAGAGGGGTGATCAACTTGGGTTCGACTTTTTGGCCGGGCTTCACCTTCGACCGGCGGCCGATCAGCACGAGATCGCCTTCTTTCAGACCCGCGGTGACCTCGTATCGAGTGGGCGTCTCGAGCCCGAGTGTGACGGGCCGTTCCTCGATTTCATCTTTATCATTCACCACATACACACTCGACTGCTGCCCCGTGGGAACGGCCTCCGTAGGAATGGCCAATGCGTGGGGACGGCTCTCCACCTTCAACACCACCGCTGCATACGTGCCCGGCACGAGTTCCAGGCTGGGATTGGGCACCTCGATTTCCACGGTCAGCTTGCGGGTCTGCTCTTCGACCCGTTCCGTCGTGCGGGTGATGATGCCGGTGAAGTTCTTGCCGCCCAGCGATTCAACCCGTACCTCGACCGGGTCCCCCACGTGCGTATCCTTGACGTACTTCTGCGACACGAAGAAATCCAGGCGGAGGCGGTAATTGTCCGAAACCCGCACCAGGGGCAGGGCCTGGGTATCGGAAGCGGTGCCGGCCTGAATGAGCGCACCCGGATCGGCATAACGCTTCGTGATCACCCCGTCAAAAGGAGCGGTGATGAACGTGTAGGCCACCAGCGTGTTGAATTTGGCCACGTCGGCTTTGGTGGCGGCGATGGCCGCCGCGGTGGTGAGATCTTTGGCTTCGGCGGTGTCGAGATCCTGCTGCGCGACCAGATTGGGATGTTCCTTGTTTACCGCCGCCAGGCGCAGGTAGATGAGGTGGGCATTGGTGTAGTCCGCCTCGGCTTTCTGCTCGGTGGCGATGGCGTTGTGCAACTCGTCGTGCAGTTCCGGGACTTCCAGCGTGGCCAGAAGCTGGTTCGACTTCACCCGGTCGCCAAAATCCACCTTCATCTCCCGCACATAACCGGAGACCTTCGCATGTAGCTCGACCTCCATGTAGGGCCGGAATTCCGCGGGAATGGTCACCCGGTTGCAGAGGTCCTCGCGCGTCACTCGCGCCACGGCGACTGCCACGGCATGGGCTGCCGCCGCCGGCGGTTTTGCGTGAGCGGCGATCGCGCGCCAAACCGCAATTGCAGTGACGGCGAGAACAACCATGCCGACGATGCGCCAATCAAGGCGCCGGAGCAGGGTCGCGACTCGGCCACGCAACTGCTGAAGGCAACCCGCAATTCGGCTGCTGAAGGGCCGGGGAGGTTTCGCCGGCTGCTCTTGAATGGGGCCGCCGGCCGGTGGTTGAGGGTCCAGCGGTTCAGTGTTCGTGCTCATGCTTCTTCTGGTTGTTCGTTGACGGCGCGGCCAGTGGCAATTCGACCCGGAAGCGGCTGCCCTGGCCCGGGAGGCTGCTGGCCTCGACGCGCCCGTGATGGGCCGTGCAGATGGATTTGACGATCGACAGGCCCAGGCCCGCCCCGCCCAGTTCCCGCGAACGCGCCTTATCCACCCGAAAGAACCGGTCAAACACCCGTGGCAGCGCTTCCGCCGGAATCCCGATGCCATTGTCCGCCACCTCCAGCACCGCTTTGCCGTCGAGGGCGCTGACGGTCAGAGCGACGGTGCCGCCTTGGAGCGTGTATTTGATCGCATTATCGAGCAGGTTCACGACCACTTGCTTTAAGCGCGCCTGGTCGCCTTCCACCCATACCGGTTGGGCGGCGGCGCACGTGACCTGAATGTTTTTGTCCTCGGCCAGCAGCGACATCTGATCAGCCGTCGCTGCGGCCAGCCGGGCCAGGTCGAACTTCACCCATTCCGCGGCGGCCTCGCCGGCGTCCAGCCGCGAGAGGGCAAACAGGCCTTCGACGATGCTGGCCAGGCGCTCCACTTCCTCCAGCGCGCTGCCCAACTGCTCGCGCCACTCGGGCGCCAGGGTGGGTTCCTGGATGAAGCTTTCCAGTTCGCCGCGCAGCACTGTCAGGGGCGTGCGCAACTCGTGCGACGCATCGGCCATGAAGCGCCGCGAGTATTGGAAAGCCTCGTCCAGGCGTTGGACCATGTGGTTGAGCGCGATGGACAGGCGCTCCAACTCGTCGCCCGTCCGGGCGACCGGGAGGCGCTCGCTGAGGTTTTGGGAACTGATCCGTTCCGCGCTGGCAGCAATCTTGTCCACCGGCCAGAGCGCTCGTTTCACCAGCAAGGAACCGCCGCCCAGCGCCACCACGGCCACGACCGGGAGCACCACGAGGAGGAACCTCAGCCATTGGCGCAAGTGAGCCTGCACGTCGTCCATCGGCGCTCCCGCTTCGATGAGGTAGCGCGCGCCGCCGGGCGTTTGGACCTCGCAAGCGGTCACGAGTAACTTCCGTCCGTCCGGCAGCGGCGCCTGGCGCGCGGTTTCACCGCGCCCGGTCTCGGTGGACGGCGGCACCGCGGTGGGGACGAAATTCCGGTCTTTGGGCGATCGCGAGACGTAAAGCAACCCGCCATCGCCGCGCGTAACGCGCACGAACCGGTCGTTGAGGTCCGGCGCATAACGGCCATCGATCTCGTCCCCCACCCTCGCCTCGCCCTGGAGCGGAATCTTTTCGAGCAGCAATTGCCCGATCTGCCGGGCCCGCCGCAACTGGTTTTCCTTGAGCGCTCCGACCAGCGAACTCTGGAGGGCCACGTAAGTGGCCGCGCCGATCAGGACGAAACAGCCTGTCAACAGGACGCCATACCAGGCGACCAACTGGAACCTGAGCGAGCGCGTGTTCATGCTTCCGGTCCGCCAGCGACGGAGTATCCTACCCCGCGCACGGTATGGATGAGCTTGGTGGGGAACGGGTCATCCACCTTGGCGCGCAAGTGGCGGACATAGACATCGACGATGTTGGTGAGGCCCTCGAAACTCTGGTCCCACACGTGCTCGATGATCATGGTGCGCGAGAAAACCCGCCCGGCATTCGCGACCAGGTATTCCAGCAGGGCGTATTCTTTGGCGGTCAGGTCAATGCGTTTGCCCGCGCGCTTGACCTGCTGCGACAAACGGTCGAGCTCCAGGTCCCCGACGCGCAGCACGCTGGCGCGGTTGACCGGCCCCCGGCGCAGCAGCGCTTTCACCCGCACCAGCAGCTCCGCGAAGGCGAACGGCTTGGTCAGGTAATCGTCAGCGCCCGCCTCGAAATGAGCGACCTTCTCGGCCATCGCATCCCGGGCCGTGAGAATCAAGACGGGCACTTCATTCCGGTCGCGCCGGATGCGCTTCAGAATCTCCGAGCCGCTCAGACCCGGCAGCAGCAAGTCGAGAATGATCAGGTCATACGCGCAGGCAGCCAGCATCTGCACCGCGGCTGGTCCGTCGGCGGCCACATCGACGGCGAACCGCTCGGCCCGCAGTCCGCGCGCCACAAAGTCGGCCACCTTTTTCTCGTCTTCGATAAGCAGGAGTCGCATGACAGAAGTATAGACCCTACCCGGATTAAAGTGCGCTGAACGCCACATTAAATCCCGTTCAGAATCGTTGCAGGGCAATAAAAGCGGGACAGAGGCAAAGCCCGTTGCCCAAATCGTCCGCACGTTTGAAGGCAGGGCGTGCTCTCCTGCGCGCCCTGGGAGGGTTCCCAGACCCGCTCGTTTCGGACAGCTTCGCACGCCGCGGCGCCGTCAGGACCCCGCGCCCCGTTAGTTGAGCGCGTTGGTGTGGACCCCGGAGCTGCTGGCCTCCAGTTACGGGGTTAGCTGTGGCTGTGCTCGCTAAAGGGAGAACATCAGCTCGGCACGCAGGAAGGTCACCATGCCGCGATCAACGTAGAAGTCGCCCGGGAACATGAGTTCACCCCAAAGGTGGCCGCTCAGATGCCGGCTGAATTTGTACTTCAGGACGGATTGCAAATAGTGGCCGCGGAAGGTGCCGGTGGTGCTGAAGGGACCCTGCGATTGGAGGCCGGCAGGGATCTGATATGATGCGTCAAGATCACGGGTGGGCACCGCCTGATTGGCAAACAGCGCATAGTAGCTGGCGCTGAAGTCCAGGTCTTTCACGGGGGTCACGCTCCAGGTCGGGCCGACGCGGTAAAGATTGGCCGTCTGCCCCACGCGCGTTTCCTGGATGTCGCTATAAGTATTCATCTCGCTCCACTGCGGCCAGCGGCCCCATAGCGAGTCAAACATTTCATCCGTCTTGGTGTTGGGGTTGTCGCCGGACAGGAATTCGAAGGAGAGGCTCAACTGGTCGTTCCAACTGTCCTTGAAGAGGTAGCTGAGCTTGCTGTTGGCACCAAAGGCGCTGAGGTTGCGGAACCCCGTGGTTTGGACGGAGGGATCATTGGGCCGGAGAACAGCGAGTGCCGAGTTGAGTTCCAGGTCTTGCTTCTGGCCAAACTGATATGCGCCTTCGGCGGAGTATTTCCAGTGGTCTGCCAGCGCACCCGAGAGGCGGCCCCCAAACGTGTAGATGTCCGCGTTGTCAGTGAAGAGCGAAGCGGGAAAGTCGTTAATGGCCGAGTCGTGTTTGTAGAGGAAGAAGGCGTCCACGTTCGCCGCCGGCAGGCTCTTGTTGGCAATCCACAAGATCGCTCCTTTCTCGTTTGAGTCGGTCAACAGAAAAGGCTCTATATGGCCGTACGGAGGACCCGGATTGGCCTGCGTATCGGCCACCGTAGAGGACGGCCCGAGTGTCGGCAGCCACGCATCGGGCCGGGCGTACTGGACGATGCCAATGGCGTCGATGGTCGTGTGACAGTCCTTGAGCTCCCAAGTCGCCCGGGCGGAATCCAGAAAATAAGTGAAGGAGCCGTCTTCCGGCGTGCCGTCCCCCACCAACCAACCGTCGCCCAGGAAAATGTCCTGGCGGCCGACTGTCAGCGTCACCGGCAGGTCCACCGGTTCCTTCCACTGCACATTCAGGTTATCAATAATGCCATACCGCCACTGCATCCCCGACTGCTCGAAATAAGTGTCCGAAAACGCCTTCTCCATGAAGTCCCGCGGCTCCGCGGCCAGCCGCGCGTTCAGGCTCAGGCCATCGACCGGCGTGATGCTGGTCCAGAGCCGCCCGCGAAAGCGGAAGTAGTCCTGGGAGTGGACGGCAGCAAACGGGCTGGTGCCCGGACCCCCGGGGGGGAAGTTCTGATCGGCGGTCAGGCTAAACGCATTGTTGAAGTATTCGTTGCGAATCCGCATGTCCGCCCCCCAACTCAGCCAGGGAAATGGATTCTTCATGTCCTGAATCATTTGTTCCGTCGAGCTGAGGGCGGGCGCCACCGTCGCCGGTGCTGCCGCAGTGGTTTGGTTGGTTTGGGCTGGGGCGATCGCCAGGGTCGCGCCCAGCATAATGATGGTTAGTGCTTGGGCTTTAGTTGTCATGAGTCATTCCATTTAAGACCAGCGCCGCTCCTCACAAAGCGAACACCAGTCAATCATTTCAGTTAAAGGTTCTCGCCCACACTGAGGGCCTTCTTTTGGCCGTCCCTCTCTGTCTTCTTCAGTGAAGGCGACGGCAATTCTAGGAATGAGCCTCTGCGTGTCCAGTATTATTGAAGATTTGTGTAAGTTTTTTTCTGCCCCCACATATACATTAATTGCAATCAAAGTGGCAAAATCAGGCAAGCCGTTGCTGCGTGGGCTGTCTGAAATCCCCTTTGGCAGTGGGCGCAGAAATCGTAAGCCCGGCGCAGTCGCCGGGCAAAGCCGCAACCTTTCGGATTGGGTTGAACTTGCGGCCTCGCGCGGCCATGCTGCCGCTATGACCGGGTTATCCGATGTGCTGCAGTTGCGGGTCCGCTATAGCGAGACGGACCAGATGGGAACATTCTACAATTCCCGCGCGCTGGAATGGTTTGAGTGTGGGCGCACGGAGCTGATGCGCCGCAAGCTGGGGATATCTTATGCCGCGCTGGAGGCGCGGGGCGTTTTCCTGCCGCTGGTGGAAGCGCACCTGGAATTCCAGGGGGGAGCGCGCTACGACGACCTGCTGGAGGTTGCTTCCACGGTGGACTTGTCGGGGCGGGCGAGGCTGCGGTTTGAGGTGCAAATCCATCACGGCGAGAGCGGCAAACCGGTGGTGCGCGGCTACACGGTTCATGCGTTTACCGACCGGCAGGGCAAGCCGATTCGTCCGCCGGTATGGTTTGTCGAGATGCTGGCCCGGGCGGGGGGCGATGCGGGGACAGCCAAGGCGTAAGAAGAATTGGCGCTTCGTTGCCTTTCAATATTGCTGCGCCCGAGGACGGGCGCACTCCGCCAAGGCCAGGCGGGGAGTGGCCGGAGGAAGGGGGTGGTTGCACCGGAGGTACACCGTAGGCACACCGTAGTCTCACGCTGGCTCCAAGCATGTTCCTAGGATGTTCCTAGAGTCCTTGAATCTGAAAACTGTTGGTAAGCAGATCAAGTTTCAAGCGGCCATGTTTTCAACGAGGTAAGCGTCCAGAGTTACTTGGAATCTGGTGAAGTTAATCGCCAGCGTGGAGGATTCTGAGGTGCGTGGGTCGTGCCGTTCGGAGAGGCCACGGCGGAGGAGCCGTTGGTAGGCTTGGGTGTAGAACAAGGCG
>JBEKJO010000042.1:0-36231 GCA_050011195.1 Verrucomicrobiota bacterium
CGACGGTTTGGTTCATGGCCGGTCCGTGCCGCTTCCCGTCGCGCTTGGCGGAGACGGCTATGCGTCCGTTCCGCCCGCTGCTCCGTCCAGCAGCACCGACCGTCTTTCCATTTCGTTTTCGCTAAACCCACCGGATCATCCGCCTTACGGTTGAAATGTGGAGATTCTGAAATGAGGCCATTCTGCCGTTAAACATCCGGGGTTCATTTCTTAACACATCCTCAAGTGTTTTGAAAACTGGTGCAGAATTGGAATGCCGACTCGCCCGTCACTTATCAGGCATCCGCCGATGAGGTTTGGGGTCGTGTTCACCCGCCTGTGCCCGCGCCTCTGGTTGCTCCGCGCAACCTCGCGCCAGCGGTCGCAACATCTTTGCGCCCGCTGTCACTCAGTTGCTAATGCTCCGCTGCCCGACGGCGCGAGCACACGCGGGTGCGTTTCGTTCGGAGCGGTCCTGCTCTCTCGGGGAGGTGAAGAGAGCAGTTCCGCTCCTTCAAAAAACGAAACGCAAAATATGAACACGACAGAAAACCTCATCTCCACCGAATGCCCCGCAGTCGCTCAGCAGCCCATCAACAACATTATCAAGCCCATCAAATTCCCGGCTCAACCGCAGGAATGGAAAATTGTTTCACTCCGGGAATGCCCCACACCCGACACCATGCAACAGTGCGAAACACCGGAGCAGGCAGCCGCCTATTGGAAAGCGCATATCGCGAACCATCCTTACTTCAATTCTGAATGTGAATGTCTGGTGGTATTCATCCTCAACACACGCCGACGCATCAAGGGGCATTATCTGGTTTCCATTGGAACGATGGACACAATTCTCTGTCATCCCAGGGAGGTATTCCGTTTAGCCATCATGGCGAGTGCCGCCGCAATCATTATCGCGCACAATCATCCAAGCGGCGAATCAACTCCGTCCCAAGCGGACATCAACATCACCCGCGACCTCATTCGAGCCGGTCAACTTCTTAAAATCGAAGTCCTCGACCACGTCATCATTGGAAATCCGAACCATTCGTCTTTGCGTTCCATGGGGTATTTCTTCTCCTAGCCGATCACGGCTTCCGAAAGATCGGAGGCCACTCTTTTTATCGTCCAGAACGGGTGGTTCGCAGACGCTCACACCTGTATGCCATCATTGCGCATTTCCACAGATTACTTTTGGATTCCGGCCAGGAAGCTGGCGAGGCGGCGGTGCTGTTCAGTCAAGTTTTGGTTCAAACCACAATCTGCGGCCATTTCGCCGAAAGGTGCTTCCCAACTGGACAGGGGAGGCGGCAGCGAAAGCGGCACGTCGTGAGTGCCACGACGGCGAAAGGTCGCCTTGATGTTCTCCAGGAGCCGCGCTGGGTCAATTGTGTCTGAATCAAACAAGAGGAGCATGTCCACCAAATCTTTCACCCGCGTATTTGGGCGGCCCGTGCGAGGAAGCGTATAGGCGTGCAGTTTCTCAGCAAACTGTTCCTCGCGCGAAATGGCAGGCAACTTAGCCTTCGCAATACCGGCGAACCCCAACCAATCGCGTCCCTCCAGAATCTCGAATGGCTCCCGGAGTACGTCGCCTGCGCTCACATCCAGGTGGAAGTTGGCAAATCGCCGTCCCGCCATCTGCGCCTCGACCGGATAACGTGACCCGCCATAAGGCGCGGCGTCCAGATCCACTGTTGGCTCGCCAATGGTGAATTCAAAGCTATCTTGGAGATCAATTCCCGCCGCGCGCTCCAGCAGGCTCCGAATAGCGCCTTCATCCCACTGTTTTGCTCCGCCGGGCAAATGACGGACGGCCAAGTCAATGTCGCGCGTCGTTCGCGCAGCCCGAATGCGAAGCTCCATTGCGTATCCCCCTTTAAGTAACCACGGGGCCTCCGGTTCATGAAAAAGACGGCAAAGTAGACGGTCGAAAGCCGTTTGCCGGCGCAAACGCTGAATGTCTCCGCCATCACGCCGCACCAGGGCCAGCAGGCGATCCTCCAGCGCCCGGCGCAAAGCGGCAGGGGTTTTGTAACGAGTCATGGGAGCAGAGCAGTGACAAATTTCTGTGTGGTTTCCTGTTCCTTCATTGCCGAGAGATCACGCTCGGTTATCAGGCCACGCCGCCGCGCTTCTGCGGCGATGGGTTGGAGATCGCCGACCGTATCAGGATGAATGCTGGCTACGTCGCAAAGCGCCCGTAGTGGGCGGCACACCGTAAGACCGCGCAGGTGGGTGACATCGGCAGGCGCAAGCTCGGCGCGATGCAGCACCACAGCTTTGGGGAGGTGACTATTCCGGCGAAACGTCGGCGGCACGGTCATGTGGACTTTGGCCGGGTTGAAATCACCCAGCTCGAACAGGCTGAGCGCTGTCTGATGCGACATCGCCGCAAGTGGCTTCTCGTCACGCCCGCGCGACCAGAGCAGCCAGACCATCATCTCCCCATCTTCCGAGGGCGGGAGGTGCGCCATCCGGTAGATGCCGCGCCAGACTCGCTCCCAATTCCCGGCCCGCACATGGTAGGGATGGGTGTTGTCCGCATATCCGGCCTCGATGGCCTGCTTCGTGGTGAAATAACCCTGCTGGTCTTGGGCCATAGTCATCAGAGCGGTAAATGGGTCGTTTTTCTTCGCCATGCACACATCCTCAACTTTTTTGAGGAATTGTGCAAGGCGGCAGTTTGCTCACCGTGCGCCGTTTGGAGGCGGCGCTTCTTGTGTCTTGGCCTCAGTAACGACAATTTCAAGAACCACCGGCTGGCCGTCTGGGATGAGTGACCGCTGTTTGTCAGACAAAGCGGTGAGAAGGGACAACTCCGATCGCTGCATCGCCGTTTCGATGCGTCGCAACGAATGGCCACGAACCAAGACTTCGTGCATGGCGAAGACCAGCCGGAGTTGTTGCGCTTTGCCCTCGCTCTTGAGTTCAGCGAAGGCGAATTCGTCATGGGGCAGAAGAAGGGAATGCTCTGCCGAGATTTCAACGCGAACGCCGCGCGCTTGCGGGTCATTCGCCCAACATTCGGGTGATTTTGTGCTCATGTTTTTGTGTGGGTTGGTGATGACGGCGCCGAGCCAACTTCAGCCGGACAAAGTTGTCCGCAGCTCGACGACCGAAACGAAGTAGATAGCCGTGCAACCGATCCCAAAGACGGACCGCCCGGCGTGGAGCAAACGCGGACGTAAATTCCATCGCCAATGGCCGATGGCCGGAGCGCGTGACATTCTCGCGGAGCTGCCGTTTGTCTGGGGTAAAAATGCGGATGCCACGCCGCCCGCGTGAAATGGTCACATACCATTGCTGCGCGTTAGTCGCAGCCTTGATGGTCGAATCAGAGAACAGGACGTAATCCACCGTCTTGCCTTGCGAACCGTAGGACGTAACGGCGTAGCCAGGAAGAAACTCGCGAAAGCTCGAATCCAAGACCCGGCCGTCGCTTAATTCAATCCCACCATCGGCGCGAACCGATTTCACCGTGACGAGTTCGCCATTTGTGACACGACCGCCCGACGCGAGCTTGCGATTGGCTTTGAGATGCAAGCGGTCTCTTTCCGCAAGAGCAACCTCACGCGATTGGCAGAAAGTGATGCGGTCGAGCATCTTGTTTGAGACGGTGACGAACTTCCCGTTTACTTCGATAAGGACACCTGCCTTCACGATGCCCGCGAGTTTTCCCTTCGCGCCTGGCTCGGCCTCACGCACCTTCTGGTTGAAAACGACGACTGCATCCTTTGGATAAAACCGCTCATCGCGTTTCTGTGCGTTCGTCAGGTCCAGCTTGTCCAGCACCTGAACCGTCGTGTCGTTTGGACCGAGCAGTCCCTTTGCTTTCAGCGCATCGCGCACGCGCGAGTTGACGCGATGAACCTCGGCCCAGGTCTGCGAGACGACCACTGCCGACGCGTTTTGTTCCGCAAGCCGGAGATATTCTTCGGCGAGCTTGTCAGCTTGATCGCCCAGGCCGCACGCCACGACCGCGCCCATCTTGTCAAGGCGTTCAAATGACTCACCCATCTTGCCGGCCGCAGCCGATTCAACCGCTTTTCGATACCGTCTGATCCCGATTCGTTCATCGTCATCACGACCGAGTGCCGGATCTTGCCGCCGAATCTTGTGCAACTCGACTGGTTTAACGCCTGAGTGACGCTCGATGGCAAGCAGCGCGTCCGAAGCCTCGACAGCGCCATGCTGCCGCGTATCTCCGGAAAGAATCACACGGGCATTATTCGCGCACGCGAGACGCAGAAGTTCGAGCATCTGTCGTCCGCCAATCTGCCCCGCCTCGTCCACAACGACGACCGCGCCGGCGACAAGTTCACGCTTGAGCAGAAAGCTTGCGACCGTTGACGGTGACGGCAGCCCCGCCTTCTCCATGTCCACGACTTGCTGACGTTGCGGCGCGAGGACAACGACGCGCCGACCGGCCTGCTGAACTTGCTCGACCACTTCGCGCAGAACAAAACTTTTGCCTGTGCCCGCGCCGCCACGAAAGACCGAAACCTTGTTCGCTGAGCAGAGCAAAGCGTCGAGAGCTTTACGTTGCTCATCGTCCAAGGTCGGATTAACCGGGCGCGGGTTGGCCACCAGCGGATGGCAAGCCCGAGGGGCAACCGCCAACACAACCGATTGGGGTACGAACCGCTACACCGCCCTCGAACTCATCGAAGACGCGCTCAACCTCAAGACACCCACGGTCTATGACCTGAACGAGGACAAAAAGCCCGTCGTCAACGCGGAGGCCACTGAGGCTGCCCGCGAGAAACAGGAGCGAATCAAAGAGCGGTTCAAGGAATGGGTCTGGTCGGATGACTCGCGGCGTGAGCGGCTCTGCCGTCTTTACAACAACACTTTCAACCACACGCGCGTCCGCACGTTCAACGGCGACCATCTGACGCTGCCCGGCGTAAGCGGGGCGATTCAACTCCACGGACACCAAAAAGCGGGCGTCTGGCGCATCCTGCAAACGCCCAATACCCTGCTCGCGCACGTCGTTGGTGCGGGCAAGACCTACACGATGGTCGCCGCCGCGATGGAGTTGAAGCGGCTTGGCCTTGGCCGCAATCCGCTCATTGGAAGCGACCGTTCAAGGCTTCGAGGAGCGTGCCGCCAAGTTGGAAACCGACATCGCCGATGCCCACAAGCGGGGCAAGGAACTCGAAACCAAAATTGGCGCTCCTTTCGAGCATGAGGAGCGTTACCGAGATTTGTGCCGCCGCCAAAGCGAAATCGAGGAAAAGCTCGACCTCACCAAGAACCAGGCCCCCAGCCAGGTGGATGCCGTTTCTGGGGACGACAACGAACCGAAGAATTCAGAAACCCAAAACGTCGCGGAAACCGTTCGCCACAAAAGGCGCGCGGGGGTGAGTGTGTGAAGCCACGACTTCTTCACCTTGAATTCGCAAAAAGCAAGCTGACGACACTTTGACGGCAGGCTAATATCACCGGAGAAATTTGATATGAAGACCGCCCTGCTCGAAATCCAGGCCATCTTAAGCAACGCAACCGCCCAGTTGTCCATGCCGAATCCGAATGCGGAAAAGGCAAAGCGCGGTGTTGAGGTTGCAAGAAAGAAGCTGCTGGATTTGGCGGAGAATCAAACTGGCCGCGATCCGCTTCTCGAAGCCAAGCGCAAGCTGGTTCTCGTTTATCTCGGAATGGGAGAGAACCAATTCACTGACGCTGACACCGAGATTTTCTCCATCCTTTCCAAGGAACGCGCGTTGCAGGATGAGTTGGAACGTGCGCGCAAGAACAACTGAGCACCGCTTTCCCCGCAGCGCAAGCGCAAGTCGAGTCCGTTCAAATTCCCGGCAGTTCACCTGCGATCTCCCTCTTTGTTTGTGGGAGTCGGGTTGTGTAGCAGATACACCAAAAGAGTCGCGACGAGTCGTATGCTGTCGGCTTGTGAAACTTGAATTTATGAATCCGACAACGATTCCCGAATGTCAGACCCTCAACGTCAAGAGCAGCGCAACCGAGTTGGGGGTTTGCGAAGAAACAATCCGCCGACTCGTTCGGCGGAAGGTGCTACGGAAGCTTCCCGGCCTCCGGCGCGTACTGATTCCGCGAACTGAAATTCAGCGCTACTTGAACGGTGGAAGCCCGCTGCGCCTTTCGTGACTGCTTGGACGACAAGATCGCGGAGCTTCTTCTCTGCCTCGATTGGCGCGTCAGACCACAGTGTCGAGCGACGACCCAAAAATTGGCCAAGAATTGGCCAAGCACGTTTTTCCGGCTTTTGTAGGCAGCGCTCGCTAAAAGCGTAAGTGCTTGATATTCCGAAGCTTTGAAGTGGCGCGTCCGGCAGGACTTGAACCTGCAACCTTCTGATCCGAAGTCAGAAGCTCTATCCAATTGAGCTACGGACGCACCCTCTATTGACAGGCCATTCCGACCATCCCGACTGCACCGACATCGCGGCTTGACAATTTGATACTGGTTTTTGATACTGCCAAGCTGAAAAACAAAAAAGCAGCGCCTAATATCGCCAGGCTCTGGCAGAAAACTCAGTATTCAAATCTGATCCGCTACACGTCATCTGGGACATGTTTTGCCAGATTGTGGGTCAAGGGCAAGTTGATTTTGAAAGCGTTAAAGACCTGAAACCCCTTTCCCGCTTGGGTAAGGTTTTCCCGTAAGTCAACGCGACCGATGTGCTTTCGGTCGCCGAACTCCGGTTGGCCGATTTTGAGAAGTTCGAGCATCAAAGTGCGGAAACCCACACCGACGTCACCCGGGGTAAACTGATGTTTGGCGAAGCATTGGAAATCTACCGCCAACGCATCAACGGCGCTTTAACCTTGAAGCAGCGGAGCAAAAATTACTACGCCGAGCGAATCACTGCCCTTGGTAATTCTTGGCCGGATTTGGAGAACACCGATATCCGCAAGACCACGAAGACGGATTGCATGAATTGGGCGGCCAAGTACACAACAACTCCCGCCACAACCAGCCTCCATTTGTATAATAACGGGCACTTGATCTGGAAACCCCCAGAAATCTCCCACAAACGATCGACCCCTTTTCCGGTGTGAGAATTACCTCCTGCCGGGAAAAGAAGCGCTTGGCCCTGTTTCTGATCGAAATGCTGTACCGGTTCGATCATCTTTATCGTCAACGCTCTTCCAACGCTGATAAACAGGAATACCGCTGAGAAAGGTGCTGGAGCCGTCAACGACGGCATCAAATCTTATGGCACAACTACGGCGATAGCAATCGGCCAGCTTCGACAGCGGCCACGAGGCGTGGAACCCGTTTGCGGCTTAATGCCGCAACTTGTTACGAAATTGGGCAGGAGACATCCCGGTGCTCTGCTTGAAAGCAATGGTGAAGCTGTTGGCACTCTGATAGCCGCACATGCGAGCCAGCACCTCGATCTTATAGGCCGATTCGCCAAGCAGTTTCTTGGCACGTTCAATCCGAACCCTGTGCAGCTCGTGTCCCGGACTTCGGCTGAGGTGGTCCTGGAAAGCTTTCTGCAGGCCACGACGCGACATAGCGGCGACGCCAACCAAATCTTTAACGCTGATCGGTTCCTGGCAGTGCTCCCAAATGAAGCGCAGGCTCCGGGCCACGCCCGGGTGCCTGATCGCCAGCAGGTCGCTGCTCTTGCGGACAATCAGTTCCGTTGCGGGAATCCGAACCGGCTCTTTGGGAGGCGGCTTGCCGCTCATCAGCCTGTCCAGCAGCTCGGCACCGCGGTACCCGAGTTCCTCCAGATTGGTGTCCACGCTCGAAATGGGCGTGTGCATCGCGTCCGCCGCCAGGAGATAATTCTCCGCTCCGACGAGAGCCACCTGGTCGGGAACAGCAATGCCGCCCTTCTCCGCGGCTTCAAGCACATCCAAGGCGTGCTGATCGTTGGCGGCGAAGAGCGCCAGCGGTTTGGGCGCCTTCTTGATCTGAAGCGCCAGCCAGTCTCGCTTGCGTTTCCACTGCTCGCGGCTAGTGCAAAAGGCCGGGCTCTCATGCCATTTCAACCAGTCACAAGAATGGCCCGCCTTCCTCAACGCGGCGACAAACCCCCTCCCTCGTTCATCGTACGACCAGTTGGCGGCATCGCTGTAAAACGCGAAGTTCGAAAAACCGCGGGAGAGGAAATGATCGGCAACCAACTGCGCAGCGTGGGCGTGGTCTTCGAGCACGCGGGGAAAATGCAGGTGGGGGCGGCGGAAGCTGAAGTCCACCGTGGGTTTGTTCTCGCGCTCGACAAACTCCGCCAGTTCGTCCCACGCGCCCAGCCAGGCCAGTATGCCATCGCCCGTCCAGCCCCAGGGAATGACCTTCTCCCGCGCAAGATTGGAGTAGAGAAACCACGAGTGTTCCTGAGCGTACCTCTCTATGCCCCGGTGGAGCCGGTAATCATACCACCCAAGTGCCAGCAGGACTCGTCTTTGCTTTTTTCTCACGTCGCAGCGGTTCGCTGGTGCGGACACCAGCAAACCAAGCAAGAAAAGCATCTCCAGCCGGACTTGTCCAGACTAATGGAGCCGAGCGAGGGATTATCGTTGGCGGTGACGCCGGCGCGCCCGGCGAGCCGGACGCTTCCAGGCCACTTCCCAGCGGTCATGGCAACTGCAGTAGATAAAAGCTCTGTGGAAAATTTGTGTCGGGGGTGTTGGTGAATACGAAGTGGCTGGCGCCGTCGAACTGGTTAGTGGCCACGCATGTCCATTGGTTTGCCGGCACGGCGACATTGGTGGAAGTCAGCACGTAGTAGATGCCGTCCGGCGTGCCGCCGCTGCCACTGATCACCAGGCTTCCGCCGCCGGTCGCCACTCTGATATCGCCAAAGGTCGGGGGCACACTCACCGTCAAGACCGCCACCGCGCTGGTTGCCCCTCCGCCGGCGTTGGTGACAATGACCAAGTAACCACCGGCATCGGCGGGTTGAGCGTTGGAAACGGTCAGGGAGGCGTTGGTCCCGCCGGCGACGCTATTGGTGGTGTTGAACCACCATTGGTAGCTCAACGGGGGGCTGCCCGATGCGCCCACAGCGAACAGGGCGTTGCTCCCAGCCAGGACGGTTCGGCTCGTCGGCTGGTTGGTGATGGCCGGCGGGGACGAGGGATTCGTTGATGAAACCAGCAGGTTGACCTGCCCGGCGGTGTTGGTGTTGAAAGCGTAAGTGCAGCCCGCCGGCAGGCTGCCCAGCGCGGGGGGGCCCCAGGTCAGACCCCGGCCATAGGTGAACAGAGTATAGCTTTCGTCGGTGAAACCAGCTCCCGCGGTGATATTAATGGTTCCGCTCGCGAGCAGGTTGCTGCTCACAACCAGTTTGGCCGCATTCGTGCCGAGGGCGAAATTCACTACGGACGAAGCTGTCAACTGCAGGTTATTGCTGACGGTAAGAGTGCTGCCGCTGAGGGTAACGAGGGCGTTACCCAGGGCGTTGGTGTTGCTCAGGGAGGCGGGCGCGTTGTACAGGGCCAGGCCGTTGCCGAAGCCGTTGGTGGTGAGGCCGTCGAGCGTGACCGGATTGGCGGACGGCGCGCTGTTGCTAATGGTGACCTGCGCGTTATACAGCGAGAAGGTATTGCCACTGGACAAGGTGATCTGGGAATCTACGAATTGGATGGCGTTGGCGTTGTAGAGGTCGAAGTTGGCAGGGGCGGTGATATTGATTTTCCTCAAGATAATGTTGGTGGCGGGCATTTCGATGCGGCCCCAAATCAAACCGGCCTGTCCGCCGCTGGCAACCGTCGCGGTGAGGTTGCTGATGACGATATTCCGCCAGATGGGAGTGTTGGCGGTGACCGAGTCAACTGTCTGCGTGGCGGCAGTTGACGGGCTAACGCCGACGGGCGTTCCAATCTCGTTGTAATAGCTGTAGATCAGAATGGGTTCATACCTGATGTTGGTCATGTTGAGGTTGTAATACGCAAGATTCTGCGCCACCCCGCCCGCGCCCGGTGAACTGGTGGCGTTATCGGACTTCATGCGAATGCCGTTATCCGTCCCGTTGAAGGTGCAGTTAATCACCGTCAGATTCGAGACCCCGCCGGCGGTGTTGCTGCCAATACTGATCCCGTGTCCGTCACCGAAGGCGCAATTGGTAACCAGAATGTCGGAGGCAATCGCGCCACTACTGCTGCTGCCGATGGCGATATTGTCATCGCCCGTACTGATCGTGCAGTTCTGGACCAGGCAGTTGGTTCCCACCAGGTCAATGCCGTCGGTGTTATGCGACGGGGTGGTTGCGTGGGATGACGGCGCCTGTATGGTGACGCCCTGGAGGGTTATGTTTCCGTTCTTGCCTTTGAACACGATTTGTTGAGCGGGCGCGTTCGAGAAGGTCGCGTTCTGCACCAGCACGGTGTTGCAGTTGTTAAAAGAGATCATGTAGAGGCCGCAGCCAGGCTTGTTCGACCACCAATCCGCGCCTTGGCCATCAATCCCGCCGCCGCCGCTGATTTCGATGTTGTTGAGGCTGGTGAGTGAAAGCAGCGGTGTGGTTGTCCACGTTGGGTACCAAGTCGCGTAAGGAAGCATTCTCAGCGTCGCCCCGGCATCAATCTGCAAATTGATCTTGTTTGTCATGGTGAGCGGCCCGGTCAGGTAAACCCCCGGCGCGGGGGTGGCGGGGATTTCCACCGTTCCGCCGCCGCGCGCATTTACGTCATTAATGGCCTTTTGAATGGCCGTCGTGTTGGTCGTTATGCCATCCCCGACCGCGTTGTAAGGGGCTTGGGTGACGTTGGTGGTGTAGGCAGGGATGTTCGGCAAGGCGGGCGTGCCGGCGTGAGCCAGACCGGCAAACGCGCACACCGCCAGGCCAAACGCGGCTCTTGTGTTCATGGGCAGAAAATTCACTACGCTTCAGGCAGCAGGTCCGGTTCCCGGCAAGCTGCGGCTCTCAGAGAGAGACGGCGAAGACTAGACGCGAGCGACTCTGGCATCGAGGCAATATAACGCAATTAGCCAGTCTGTCACCAGTTGCATTTTGCAGGAAGGGTTGAAAATTGGGCACTCCAGGCTCGCGGGGCCTCGGGGCCTCCGTGTCGGCAGCCGTGTGGGGTCCACAAGCCGAGCAGCCATTTCGCGAACGCGATTGGGCTAAGGGTTTGCTTTCGGATTCCACCCGTCGTGGCCCCGCAGCACGTTTTGCAGTGTGAGAGCTTTTGCCTCCCTGGGGGTTAGCTGCTTTGCCCATCGGACGCGTCCGGCGGGATTGGCCCCCGGTCCAGCGCTGTTGAACTCGGCATAGCGGGCGGTTCTTTCGGCTTCAGGCTTTTTCCAGTTGTTCCAGCCCTCAGGCCGGACCACATCTGACATCTCGGTATCCAGAAAGATCGTGCTGGCATAAGCCCGCCAGGGGCGCCCGAGATACGTCCGAACTTCAGGCCGTTCGCCGGTGATTGTGCAGGCGGAGAAGACGAACCCGAACGGCTGGTTGTCCGGGGTCGAAGCGGCGGTGATATAGCCGTCCCGCTGGCAATGGAGGTGGCAGCGTTCGAAGAATGCCGTTGCGCCGCCGAAGATGAAATCCACGTGGCCGGCGATATAGCAGCCCTGGTAAAAATGGCGGCCGCGGTTAGCGAGGATGGTGTCCTGCCAGCCCAGGAATCGGCAGTTGCGAAACATGACCCGGTCACCCTCGACGCGGATGGCGAGCGCCTGTCCCACCGGCCCGGCGGAGTTTTCGAAGGTGATGTTCTCCGCGGTGAAATCGTCGGCGTCGATCACCGTCGAGGCGGTGCGAAACGTGCCGATCGGCTTTCCGTCCGGGCCGGGCAGGTTGGCGTGCAAATCGTAGGTGAGCACGGTTTTCTGTGGGTCTGCGCCGCACAGGTGGAAAAAACGCTTCTCGCGCTGGACGTAGATCAATTCCCGGTAAGTGCCAGGCTGGATATGAATGAGCACCGGGTTGTTGGCGCTGCCGGCGGGCACCGCCATGATCGCCTCCTGCACGGTCTTGAACCGGGCGCTGCCATCGGCCGCGACTACCAAGTTGGTTTCGGCGGTGGCATGACTGGTTGCGGCGAGGCTGAGGAGAAGGGCGACTGACAGCAACCGGCTGGCCGGCAGGCAGAAAAGACAGAAAAGTGGTTTTGCGTTCATTCTCTTGCCCAGTCACCGGCTCGATGCACGGGCTTGCCGGTTGGGCGCGAATTAACCGCGACCCCAACTTATCAGATACTGAATCCGATTTGCCGCCGACCGGGACGAGCCTTAAAATGGGCGGAGCAGGCGGTAGAACACGTTGGTCCTGGCCGGATTCACGTTGATAACAACCTGGGTGGAGGATTGCGAATTAGGCAGGGCAAACCAGTTGTTGGTGGAGGTCACGCCCACCGAATTGGTCTGCAAAATCCAACCGAGGTAGTTTGCGGGCCAGCTCAGGGTCAGGTTATTCCCGGACAGAAAGGAACTGATGTTGGTGGCGGTGGTGGCCATCACTGACAGGACGGCAATCGTGCCATCGGTAGCCAGCTTGTTGGTCCAGGTCACGTAGGCTCCGGTAACCGACAAGGCGCCGCCATTGCCGACAGCCTTGTTGAAGAGGGCAAAGGTGTCACCCGGCGCGAGGGCTGGACCGAGGTTGGTCACGGTCACTGTGCCGGTGCCCGTGTTGTTCAGGGTGCCGGACACCACCAGTTTGTCATTGGACGGCGAGGCGGATTTGTTGACTTCGATGGTGAGGTCGCCCGCCAGGGTGAGGTTGTTGTTGATCGTGAGCGTGCCGATGGCGTCGCCCGGGGCAAGGGCGCCGCCGACTTGCACGGTGACGGGACCGAGGATGGTGCCGGTGCCGCCGAGTATGCCATTGGTGGCCACGGTGACGGCGCCCGCGGCGAGCTGGCCGTTGACTTGCAGCGTGCCGTTGCTGACTGTGGTCGGGCCGGTATAGGTTTCAGTGTTGTTCAGGGCCAGGGTGCCGCTGCCGGTCTTGATCAGCCCGCAGACCAAACCGCCATCGCCGATAGCGCCCGAGAGCGTAGTCAAGGCAGTGTTGGTCACCTGGAAAACCCGGTTGGTCGCGCCCGTGGCGTCGTTGCCATTGAGGGTGCAGGGTCCCGAGAATGTGAGCTGGTTGGTGCCGCCAATGATTAAAGTCAAATTGTTCGTGGCGCTGGAATACTGGATTGGATTGGCGATGGTGTGGGCGCCGCCCCAGGCGAGCACGGTGCCGCTGCCGGTCAGGTCGGGAGTTTCAGGGGCCAAGTACAGCGGGCCGGTGCCAATCGGGCCGGAAAGAACGTTCCCGGAGCCATCCACGGCAGTATCAATACCGAAGGCAATGGTGCCGGTGGTGGGCGTCGTGCCGCCGGAGTAAGTGTTGGTGGCATTGAGAATAGTGGCGCCGTTGCCTCGTTGGATGAGGCCACCGCTGCCGGAGATCACGCCGTTATAGGTCTGGCTGCCGCTGGATTGGTAAGGCGCCCAGACGGTTCTGCTGTCGGTCAGGTTAAGGTTTCCATTGTAAACGGTGTTGGCGCCATAGATTCGCACCCGGGAGGAAGTGGTCCCGCTGTTGTTGTAATTGATGGTGAGTGTCTTGCCGTAGGGGCCGGACAAATTGCCCAAAAGAACCGCGCCATAGGAACTGCTGGCGTCATAGTATATCGTGAAGTCGTCCGCCACAATAATGTCGCCGTTGATGCCGAGGCCCGCGCTGCCAGGCGGGACAATTTCCATCGTGCCGCCGGCCAGGGCCAATGTGACCGGGCCGGTGCCCAGGCCATTATAGTTGTTGAGGACCAGCCAGGCGCCGGCGTTGCTGATGATGGTGCCACCGGAGTAAGAATTCGCGTTATTTATCGTCAAGAGGCCCCCGCCGATATAAAGCAACTGGCCCGGACCCGCGAAGCCGCCGCTGCCCGAAAAGACGTAATCATTCCCGCGCACGGAAGTATTCACCGTAACGGAAGCGGCGCTGAGAAAGCTGCCCGCCAGGTTCACTGTTAAATTGGCTATGCCCGTATCGTTAAAAGTGACGGTGTCGCCGAAGTTGAATACCGTTGATGTGGCCCCGCTGAGCCAATCGGCGGTGGTAGCCAAATCCCAAACATTACCGCTGCCTGACCAGACCAGGTTGGCGGCCGTCCGCAGGGTGAGCGAGTTGGTGGTCGAATTGGTGGTGTAGCCGCCGGTGCCGGAAACCACGACATAGTAACCATTGTTGCCGGAGGCGACGTCGGCTGCGCTGGCCGGGGAGATGATGAGAGTGGCACTGGTCGCACCCGAGATGTTGCCGGCATTAAGAAGGTTCGTGCCATAGCGACCCCACTGATAGGTCAAGCCGACCCCGGTGGCGCAGACCGCGAAGTCGCACGAACCGCCCGCCGGGACGCTGACTGGAACTGGTTCGCAAGTGAGGCTGGGCGGGAGGGGCGCGGAGCTTTGGCCCGTGATGAGGATGGAACTAATGTCCATCGTCGGGTTAATACTGGTTCCGCTATTCCAGGCGGCAATGGCCAGACCGTTGAAGACGGAGGTGAGGAAGTTCGTCCCGGAACCGTTGGTGGCTATTTGCGAGAAGAGCGCCGTCCCGCCGGTGCCAGCGCCGGCAAACAAGCTATTGGAGATGGTCAATATGCTTACATCAGAGAGGGTGATTCTGAAATAGAGGGTGTACTGGCCCCCGGAAGTGAGGGCGATAGCGGTGGCCGGAGCGGTGGCCAGCGTGGCGCCTCCCGGGTTGTTGAAAGTGGTGGAGGTGCTCGCCCCGTTGCCGAGCAAATCCTGATTTTGGGAAGTTGTTCCCGACTCGTTCTGCAGCGGACGGGTGTAAAGTCTGGAAGTGCCGTTACTGGAGACCTGGGCGGCGTAACCCTGCCAATTCGCGCAATTGCCTGTGGCATATTGGGAGCCTGAGGTGCTGTTCAAACCGGCATTGGCAAGGCCGCCCGCCACCGGAGGGCTGCCACCGGAATTGAACAAACCAATCCAGAGATAGGACTTGACGCCACCGGCCAAAAGCGTTCCGCCAGTGTCGGTGAAGACGACGCTAAGATCGAGATAGTCACCGACCGAGTTGAGGGCGATTCCGTTAGTCGAGAACAAGGCCTGGGCTTCCCAGAAACCAGACGTCGTCGCAGCCGCCAGTTTCAGGCTGAGATCATTTGCAGCAATGGTTGAGTCGGTAGCGTTTTTGGGTGAAGCGAGGTCGTAGCTGGTATAGGAGGCGGTGGGTGTGCCGCCCGGGATGCTCGTGCCATCGAGGGAGCTGCCGTTGGAGAAATTATCGGTGAAGAAGGTGGTGGCCAGGGACACCAGCGGAGCGGCGACCAAGAGCGCGAAGGCAATAAAGCCGGCGAGGATTTTTTTTATATTCATTGTCAGGTTTCAGGTTGTTTGGTTATAGAGGAAAAGACCGCGGCCGAAGGCAACGGCGCTTGATACGGTTTGGTTATGTTATTTGAGGGGTGTAGCGCATTGAGGGGTGTAGATTACAGTTATGTCAGGGCTGAAAGTAGTTCACGATACGCCGAAAATTGAGGAGGTTTTCGCCGGGGCCAGGGTCGGCCCAAAGGGTCGAAGTGAACGCCTGCGGAATGGCCTTGGCGGTTTCGAACCTCACGTGAGCATCAAGAAAGAGGGCATTCACTCCGAGAATGGCGTTGCCGTTCTTGTGGGGAAGAGCCGAGAGCGCATGGATCAAGTCAGTCGCAATGGTCTTAGTCGGGTCCACCTGGGTGGACTTCAAATCGACCGGCTCAGTGAGCTTGTTGCCGACGCTGTCCACGTACGGCGCATAAGCCAGCACTGGCAGTTCGTAACCCTGGATCAATTCGAGGGCCGGCACTTGGGGATAATAGTTGTAACCGGTGCGAACATTGTCGTCGGCGCCCGTGTTGGGGGGAGTGGTGGCGGGAGTCGAGGGCCAGAAGTTTGGCGGGGTTGCGTAATAGGGATAGCTCCAAGTCAGGTCGAGCTTGCTTCCGCTGGGGCAATAGAAGACTTGCGGGTTCGCAACGTTTTTAGTAAAGAACAGAAGCCCAAGGTTGTAAGGCCCTCGGCTGAGGGTAGTGGTTGAGGGGATAACCCGGCAGGCTTCGTAGGTTTGCCAGGGATTCTCGCCTGACGGCAAACTGCACTGCGGCAGGAAATCGCTGTTGTCCGTGCCGTAAAGCGTGACCCCCGCGCCAATCTGGCGGAGATTGCTGGCGCAATTGACACGCATCGCCTTTTCTTTTGAGGAGCTGAGGGCGGGCAGCAACAAGGCCGCCAGTATGGCAATGATGGCGATCACCACGAGCAGTTCGATGAGGGTAAACGCACCACCTCGGCCGGACGCGGCGGTCACGGGCATCGAGCGCGCAGAGGCATGATGGTCTGGGGTTGATTTGGCTCTTTGTTGAGTCATTATGATCGTTATTCAAATAACGCTAATTCCGACAATATTCAGCACGACGCGATCCGAAGCCATCTGTTCTTGCCCTGCCCATCCCGTGGCTCGGATGAACTTAAACCATTGTAATATAATTGATTGCTTGAGGCTGTCCAACCCCTTTTTTCTGCAAGAGTACTTGAAATTTGTGCACTATGACAAGCCAGACCCCAACGGGATGACCGGAGCTTTTCAGGAGGATTCCGCGACTGAAAAGGGGGCCAGGCACCTGATTCCACTTTGCAATGTTGCCCGGTAGGTAGCGGTGGCAGCCCCTCACGCTGTCCTCTCCCCGCGACGCGGGGAGAGAATTCCCCGCCCATTTGACGCGCATTGGGACCAGGAACCCCCAGGCAAAGACGGACCCCTCACCCCACCCCTGCCTTCTTCGGAAGGGGAGAGGGAGACTCGTGGCCAGCTCTCTGGGGCGAATCAAGGTTCATGGAGAACGGTCGGCCGATCTCTGGCGAACCGGGGTTCATGGAAGGTGTAGCGGGGTTATGTGTCCAGAATTTGGACATGGCAAGGGTCGGGCGGCTGTGTGTGGCGCTGGAGGGGTTCCTCTTGTGTCGGGGCGGTGGCCTGCCTGTTCCGGGGTAGATTAGCCGCGACCCCGACCCATCAGATCCTGAATTCTTATGAGAATGGCGGGCCGAGAACAGTGCGGTTGAACCGCACCGGAAAGGAGCCGGAATCCGGAGCCGCCCACAGCAAAAGGGCGCCACCGGTGATTCAGATGAAAAACAAAACGCCGCTGAAGAACCCATTACGGCAGGTCTCAGCGGCAGAAAAGGCAGCGGTTTTTTACAGAAACCGCAAGAACACGTGCCGGCTAGCGGCGCGCCCGGCGCCAGAGGGCCAGGATGAGCATCCCCACTCCGGCCAGCACGCAGGTGGCGGGTTCAGGAACAACCGCTATGGAGTCCGTGATAGCGACCGAAGTGATGTTGCCGCTGAGGGCGGTGGATTTGCTGTAAAAGCCGATCATCAGCTCATCAAAGGAGTTGTAAGTGCTGCTGGCATCAGTGACTGACCAGTTATCCTCAACGGTTGCGCCTTGGAGTATCTCGGCGGTGATGGTGTTGCCGCTGGCGCCTTTGGTCACGGTGTAGGTCAAGGTGTAAGCCGTGCTGTTGGCCAGGTTGGCGTTGCCCGGGGCGGTGAAACTGGACCCCACTTGGGCATATGAGCCGCTGGTCATGGAGCTGTAGTAGCCCAACTCGTTGGCATCCGAAGCGCCGCCTGTGCGGCTATAGAACTTGTTAGCGTTGCCGGCGCCGGTATTGAGGCCCAGCATGCCGAAATAGCCTTGGTCATCCGCGGTGGCGCCGCCCGTGGCGTTGTTTACGAGGTTGCCTGTCGCCACGGTTCCCATCGTATTGTAAAGGCCCGCTAGCAGAGCGCCGTTATTCCCGGAGAACGCGCTTCCGTTGAAACCAGCGGTGAAGGTGATGTAGTCGCCGACGGTGGCGAGCGTTATTGGGGTTGGGGTAATAAACTGCGCAAATTCCTCATTTACTTTGCCGGTACCGGTCTGGTTCAGCTCCAAACCTGTCCCATTGACAACAGTAACACTGGTGCCGGAGGAGGAAGCGAGGGTGTAGAATGGCGAGGGCGGGGCGCCGCTTGGGTCTTGGGTAAAGTCGTGCGAGAAGACTTGCGCGTGCAGGCCGAGTGGGGCGACGAGGATAACGGGAACCATCGCGCGGAGGAGAAGATGCGGGAATTTCATAGTGATCACGGTTATGCTGGGTTTTCTAAGGTGCAGTTTTCACAGGCTGACGGAGGGGACCATCCGGCACGAGCGTCAGGACCGATGCAACTGGGCCTGTCATATTGACCCGATACTATCGAACGGTTCTGGTTTTGTCACTCTCTATTTTACGCACCGGACCTTGAAATTTGGGCACTGGGGACGCGCCCGGCCCGGCGGCGTTCAGGCTCGAAGGCGGGCGCGGGCGCACCTGTCAAAGAACGCCGGATTGCCCTGTCACTGCTCCGGTTCAATGACGCAGTCCACGAGCTTGACATCCCCGGCATCCCTGACGAGGTCTTTGCCCCGCACGTTCTGGAAGGTCGAGTTGTAAATCCGCACGGCGCTGATCTCGGCGCCCGGAAACCCCACCACATTGAGCACGCGCGGGGTTTCGCGGACGGTGATGTTTTCCATCACGATGGTGCGGGCGACCGGCGGGTAAGGCCCCCTGGGGCCTTCTTCATAAACAAAGTCAATTTGCAGGACAGCATCCGCCACACGACCGACGCTGATGTTGCGCATGAAGATGTTTTCGATGACGCCGCCACGGACGGCGTTTGACTTGAGGCGCAGCACGCGCTCAAGGTTCGGGCTGTCCATTTGGCAGTCCTCCGCGAAAACATAGCGGCAGCCGCCGGAGACTTCGCTGCCGATAACCACTCCGCCGTGACCGTCCTTCATGGCGCAGCGGCGGATGACGAGGTTCTCCGAGGGCGTGCCCAGGCGGCGGCCGTCGTTGTTGCGCCCGGACTTTATCGCGATGCAATCGTCACCCGTGTCGAACACACAACCTTCAATGAGCACGTCCCGGCAAGACTCGGGATCGCAGCCGTCGTTATTAGGCCCGTGGGACAGGATATTGACGCGGCGCACGATGACGTTGGTGCAGAGGGTGGGATGAAGCTCCCACATGGGCGAACGGCGGAGGCGCACCCCTTCGATGAGGACATTGCGGCAGCGGTAGAACTCGACGAAGCTTGGACGGAGGCAAGCCCCTTCCCCAAACCGGCGTTCATCCACAGGGACATTCTGATCAACCATTTTCACCAGCCGCTGCCGGGCTGCGGTTTGATTTGGCGCGCCTTCCAGGACCTGTTTTTTCCCCTTCCACGCCCACCAGTTATGGTCATCGGCCTGTCCATCCAGCAGGCCTTCGCCGGTCAGGGCGACGTTCTCCTGCTCGAAGGCATAAATGAGCGGCGAGTAGTTGTAACATTCCATGCCCTCGAACCGGGTGAACACTGCCGGGAGATAGGCCGTGGGGTCGGTTTTGAAGTTGAGCGTGGCCCCGCTGTCGAGGTGAAGCTCGACGTTGCTCTTTAGATGGATGGGGCCGGTAAGGAACTCGCCCGCAGGCACGATCACCCGGCCACCGCCTGCTTCGGCACAGGCTGCGATGGCTTTGCGGATGGCTTCGGTGCAGTCAGCCTGGCCGTCCGCAGCGCCGAAGTCCGTGATCGGGAATTGGCGGGCGGGAAACACGGGCGCCTTGATACGAGAAAGAATCGCGGGGACTCGCGTCCACGCCGGCGCGATCGAGCGCTTCGCGGCCGCAGGAGCAGCGGTCGTTTCCTGGTTTGCCGCGGCCGGCACAGCCAGTTGGCTGTTTGCCGCGATGCCTATTGCCGCTGACCCGGTGAGCCAGGCCAGGAGGAAAGTTCTTGCAGCCCTATTCATCTCCGAAGTTTCCGGTTATTGACGGAAGGCGTGCCCATGCGCTCGATCACCTCTGACCGGCTCTCTCCAACCCTTGGACTTGCGCGTCCTCGACCACGAACGGAGGGCCTTCTTTGGCGGTTACCTGCACCGTGTGGAGTTGAATTCCTTTGGCGTTCCGGATGGCCAGCCCGGTGGTGGCCGCGGTGATCCGGACGTTCTCCAAAACGACATTCGACACCGGACTCTCCGGCAAACCGATGATGACCCCCGCCGCGCGGGTGCTGGTCGCCGTAAGATTCCGGATGCGGATATTGCGAAAGCTCGGCGTCTCGGCGGTGACCGCCTGCGCGGTATCGGTCTTGGGGATTTTCGGGTAGTAGCAGGTAAAGGTGATCGCCCCTTCAACGTTCTTCATCGTGATATCCTCATAAGCAAGGTTCTCAACCTTCCCGCCCCTGCCGCGCGGCGATTTGATGCGGAGGCCGTTTTGTGTATCTTCAAAGCTGCAACGCTTGACCGTGAGATTGCGCACCCCCCCTGCCGTTTCGCTGCCGATGGACAGCCCATGACCGTGCTTGAAAACGCAGTCCGTAATGGTCAGGTCCTCACATGCGAATTCGCGGCCCGGCATTTTCTTGCCGGACTTGATGGCGACGTTGTCGTCTCCGACGTCGATCAGGCACTTGGTGATGGTCACCCGCCGGCACATCGTCGGATCGATAGCGTCGGTGTTCGCCGCGCCTTCGGGAGCCAGAATGGTCACGTTCTCGATGAGCACGTCCTCGCAATCCTCCGGCACCAGATGAAACTTGGGTGAGTTTTGGAGCGTGACGCCGATAACTTTCAGGCCCTTGCAGCCGGTGATGCGGATCAGGTTGGGCCGGGGCAGGGTATATCCTGAGACTTTGCGCCGGGCCTCTTCCGCCGGCTCCCACCAACGCGCTCCCGAGCCGTCAATCGTGCCTTTGCCGGTAATGGTGACGTCCACCAGCTCCTTGCCGTTTACGAAGCTAACAAACGGCCCCTTTGAACGTCCCTGGAGAATGTCCTCCCACGTCACGCCCGACGGCAAATAGTCCTTCGGATCGTCCGTGGCCTTGAGCGTTGCGCCTTGTTCGAGCAGCAAGGTTGTCTTGCTGCGCAAGGAGATCGGCTGGCTCAAGTAGGTGCCCGCCGGGAAGCGGACGGTTCCGCCCCCGGCCTTGCCACACTCGTCGAGGGATTTCTGAATGGCAGCGGTGTCAACCGCCTTGCCATCGCCCTGGGCGCCAAACTGGCGGACATCGAAAATCCGGGCGGGCGTTGGCGCTGAAGGGGACGATGAGTCCGCGGCACAGGCAGCCAGGTTGAGCGCCAGGGCTAGCGGCACGCATGACCGCAGCAGCCCTGCCGGCGATAACCGTTGGCTGGGTGCATGTCGTCGGGGCAGACAGGTCTTGATTTTCATTCGCATTGTGGCTCTCGTGACCATCGGGTGCAGTAAGAACCACGCCGACCGTATTCGGGGAAAGCGCACTCGATCGCTCTGAGCATCAATTATCCGGTTCCTGTTTGAGGCGCTTCATGGTTGGCTGGCCGTTGGGCCGCGCGGCCGTCTGCTTGCCAGTTTCGCCAGGGGCATCCTCAGCGGGCAGCGCCAGATATCGCTGCGCGTTGCCGTAGCATATATAGCGGATCATGGGACCGAGCAGCATTTCATCATCTGGAATTTCACCGGCCTCGACATCGCGACCGATGAGGTTGCACAACACGCGCCGGAAATACTCGTGCCGCGGGTAGGACATGAAGGAACGGGAATCGGTCACCATGCCGACGAAGCGCGAGAGCAGACCGAGGTTCGACAGCGCGTTCAACTGCCATTCCATTCCTTCTTTCTGGTCGAGAAACCACCAGCCTGATCCCAGTTGGATCTTGCCCGGCATCGCGCCGTCCTGGAAATTGCCAATCATCGCGGCGAACACATAATTGTCAGCCGGATTGGAGCAGTAGATGATCGTCTTGGGCAGCGATTCCTCGCGATCAAGCGCGTCCAGGTAGGCGGCCAAAGCGGTCGCTTGAGGAGCATCGCTGATCGAATCAAAGCCGGTATTGGGTCCAAGCGCTTGGAACCGCCGCTGGTTGTTGTTGCGCAGAGCGCCCAGGTGAAGTTGCTTGGTCCAGCCTTTGTCGGAGTCCAACCGGCCAAAGAACAACATCATAAAGGCGGCAAACCGGGACTGGTCCTCCCGCGAAACCGCCCGGCCTTGCCGCGCCCGGGCAAAGATTCCCGCCGCGGTTTTCATCGAGCAGAAACCCGCGTAACACTGATCCAGGCCATGGTCGGACAGGCGGCAACCGTGAGCGTGAAAATAATCGTGGCGGAGGCTTAACGCCTCCAGGAAAGAGGCGAAATCGCCGATGTCCACGTCGGCCGCCTGTTCCAGCCGTCTGACCCACTTGTTGAACTGCCCTGGGTCGTGGACCGCCAGCGCACTGTCGGGCCGGAAGGCAGGCCACACGCGGGTGGTCAGGGTGGAACTGGCAATGGTCTCGTGATGTTGCAGATCATCCACCGGATCGTCCGTCGTGCATAGCGACGCGACATTGAATCTCTTGAGGATGCCTTGGGCGGTCAGTTCCGGCGTGGCCAGTTGCTGGTTGGCTTTCTTCCAGATGCGGGCCGCGCTCTCCTCATCGAGTAATTCATCAATACCGAAGTAGCGCTTCAACTCGAGGTGCGTCCAGTGGTAGAGCGGGTTGCGCACCGTATGCGGGACCGTGGCCGCCCAGGCCTGGAATTTCTCGAAGGGGCTGGCCTGACCGGTGCAATAGCGCTCGGCCACCCCGTTGGAGCGCATGGCGCGCCACTTGTAATGGTCCCCTTCGAGCCAGATCTCGCAGAGATCCTTGAACTGCCGGTTCTCGGCGATGTCGCGCGGCGAAAGGTGGCAGTGGTAATCGAGAATCGGCTCCGTCTCCGCAAACTGGTGATAGAGGCGGCGGGCAGCGCGTGTTTGGAGGAGAAAGTCTTCGTGGATGAACTTCATAGAATGAGGCGAGGTTTGAGGTGGCCGCGGGTCGGGCTAGGCCCCGTTGAGAAACAGCGGTTTCAGATGGCGGGCATACAGATTTTCCGTCACGTTGCTTGACACTGACTCTTCGCAAGCCTCGAGCGCGTCCAAATAACGGTTGCCCATCCTGGCGGCGATTTTGTAGCCGACGTGCAGCAACTGCCGCAGGTGGGGATTGTAACCTTTGTTCCTTTGGTCGTGGCGCACCGCCGAGACAAACTGCGCCGAACTCCAGGCTTGAACCGTTTTCGCCGAAGGCAGCTTTTTCCAGTCGATATCAATGACGGTGGCGTAGGGCACACAAAGCTCTTCGCCCTGCTCCAGGGCTTGGGCGTAAATCTCCTTGGCCAGCTCCAGTCCTTGGCCCTTGGCTTCCGCCAGACCGATCACTTCTTCCAGCCACGTGGTTCCCGCAGTTTTGAGGTGCAGACCGGCTTTGAAGCGCGCCAGCGCCCGGCGCATCGGGCCGTAAATCGAGAACTTGTCGCTGCCCGAATGCAGGCTGAGCTTGAGAGTGCTGGGCAAACCGTATTGCCTGACGGCCTGGGCGATAACGGCCAAACTCTCATTGAATTCCCGCTCAAATTGGGCGACATCCCCCACGTAATCGACTCCCTTGTTAAAGCGGCCGGCAAACTTGGGGGCAATCGTCTGCACCGGGACCCCCTCGTCCGCCAGGGCCGCCAGGATCAGCAGCAGTTCGGGCGGCGTTTGCGCGGTTTCGGTTTCGTCCATGGATACCTCAGTAACGAACTTGTCCTCACCCTTGAGCCCGGCGACATGGCGGTAAACCTTGCCGGCCTCCTGCACCGCTAGAAGATACCTGCCAGCGATGCGCTCGACCTGCCCGCGCGAGGTCTTGAACGGGTGATCAATGCCTGGGATGGAAACATGTCCGACAAGCTCCGGGTGCCGCTCGGCAAAGCTGTTGATTTTCTCCGCCGAGGCCGGTTTGCCAATCTGATCAGCCACGTCAATGGTGTAAAAATCCGCATGTGGCACAAACCGGTTCACCGTCTCAAAACGGATGTGGTCGGCATCGACATGGTAAGGCTTCTGCCACCCCAGTGCCTTGACCGCCGCGTCGGCCGCCAAGCGCGTGGAAGCCGGCTCCGAACCGATGGTTATGTGTTCCCGCTGGGACTTGTTCCAGACCGGAATGACCTCGACGCCCTGCTCGGCAGCCATCATGCAGGCACGAAGCTGGGCCTTGGCCTGGTGCGCGAAGCGGTCACCGACCCCCAGCGAGTATTTCTCAAGTGCCAGAATCTTGGCCATGTCACAAGCTATTGTCAGTCAGACGCAGAGTTTACTCACTTTGTTTCGATAGAGAACCCCATTCTTATGCACAGTTAGTTGAAAATTGTGCACTGGCCCGACGCGAAAGGGGCAGCATAATCAATGGCGCTGAGCTTCAGGAAGATCCCTTCCTCACTTTCCTCTAGCCATAGCCCTCCCGGTTGACTGCACTCCTGACCCAGGATGCCCTTATGAAACTTGATCTTCCTGCTCTCGAATCCTGGCTCTGGGAAGCCGCGTGCGTCATTCGCGGGCCGGTGGATGCGCCCAAGTTCAAGGACTACATCCTGCCGCTCATCTTCCTCAAGCGCGTCTCCGACGTGTTCGAGGACGAAATCCGCCGCATGGAAACCGAGTTCGGCACCCGGCAGAAGGCCCTCAAGCTCGCCGATGCCGACCACCAGCTCGTCCGCTTCTTCGTCCCCGAGAAAGCCCGCTGGGCCGAGGTCGCCAAGCGGACCAAAGGCGTGGGCGAATACCTCACCGACGCCGTCCGCGCCGTCGCCCGCGTCAACCCGCGCCTCCAGGGCGTCATAGACATCACCGACTTCAACGCCACCACCTCCGGCCAGCGGATGCTCGACGACGACCGCCTTGCCTCGCTCGTCCAAATCCTCAACCAGCACCGCCTCGGCCTCGACGACGTGGAGCCGGACATCCTCGGCCGCGCCTACGAATACCTGCTGCGGAAATTCGCCGAAGGCCAGGGTAGCAGCGCCGGCGAGTTCTTCACCCCGCCCGAAATCGGCCAGCTTATGGCCCGCCTTCTCGATCCCCAGCCCGGCCAGACCGTCTGTGACTCGAACTGCGGCTCCGCCGGCCTGCTCATCAAGACCCATCTGCGCCTTATCGAGAAATTCGGCGTGCCGTCCAACGGCTCCCGCAAGCTCCCGCCCAAAGTCGCGCCGCTGCGGCTCTTCGGCCAGGAAATCAACCCGTCCACCTTCGCGATGGCCCGCATGAACGCCTTCATCCACGACATGGAGGCCGAGATTGCCCTGGGCGACACCATGACCAACCCCCGCTTCACCCAGCGCGACGGCTCCCTGCGCCGCTTCGACCGCGTCACCGCCAACCCGATGTGGAACCAGAAGTTCGCCGCCAGCCTTTACGAAAACGACACCTGGGGCCGCTTCACGCGTGGCGTCCCGCCCACCTCCAGCGCCGATTGGGGTTGGATTCAGCACATGCACGCCTCCCTGGCCGACACCGGCAAGCTGGCCGTGGTGCTCGACACCGGCGCCGTCAGCCGGGGCAGCGGCAACCAAGGCTCGAACAAAGAGCGCGACATCCGCAAGGCGTTCGTCGAGGCCGACCTCATCGAAGCCGTCCTGCTCCTGCCGGAGAACCTGTTCTATAACACTACCGCGCCCGGCATCATCCTCGTCCTCAACCGGCGCAAGCCGCATCCCGGCCAAATCCTGCTCGTCAATGGCGCGAAGCAATTCAGCAAAGGCCGGCCCAAGAACTTCCTCGAAGATACGCACATCTCCGCCCTGGCCGACGCCTACCTCAAGTGGCAGGCCGTGGACGGTCTCTCCGCCATCATCACCACCGCCGACACGGCCAAGAACGATTTCAACCTTTCCCCCAGCCGCTACGTCTCCGTGGGCGAACAGGCCGAAGTCCTCCCGCTGGACGAAGCCGTGGTCGAACTCCGCGAAGCCGAGGAGGAACTCGAAACCGCCAACCGCGAGCTGGAAAAGGTGCTCGCGAAACTGGGACTGGGAGACTGACGATTGCATCTTCGACAAGAAAGAACCACCTTATGATTACCAACATCGAACCCACCAAGACGAAAGCCAGCGCCCCCCTCTACCATCTGAAGGTCGTCTTGAACGCGACCAAGCCGATCATCTGGCGCCGGCTGCAAGTGCCCGCCAACGCCAACCTCGGCTGGCTGCACGCCGTCCTCCAGGTGGCGATGGGCTGGACCAACAGCCACCTCCACCAGTTCCGCGTCGGCGAACTGCTCTACTCAGACCTGCGCCACAATTCTCCCGAGTTTGAGGGCGGGCCGGAAATCCTCGACGAGAACAAAACGACCCTCCAGCAAGTCGCCCCGCAACAGAAGGACGAGCTGACCTACGAATACGACTTCGGCGACTCGTGGGATCACCAGATTACGGTGGAGAAAATCCTGACTCCCGATCCGGCTGCCGCCACGGTGGCGCTGTGTCTCGACGGCGCTCGCGCCTGTCCGCCGGAGGACTGCGGCGGCCCGTGGGGTTACGACAACCTGCTCAAGATTCTCCGTAACCCAAAGCACGAAGAGCACGACTCCATGAAGGAATGGTTGGGTCGCCCGCTCGATGCCGAAGCGTTCCACCTCGCAAAGGTCAACACGTATCTCAAGAAACTGAAATGGCCCCGCACGACCGACGGTCAACTGCGCAAAGTGCTCATGGCGCGGGACGATTATGTCGAATAGCCCGACTTTTTGGAGTGCGGTGGCAAGCGAAGCGCGACACCGCTTTGCCTTTTAGAATGAACGCGTGAGAACAGAGACCAACAGACGTGCGGGCGAGGCGGCTCCGCGAGGAGCGAAAGCGCCGTCGCCGCTGCGCTCTGCCGGCGCACTCCATAAAGCGATGGAGGACGCCGCCTTGACTGGCCACGCCCTGGGTTCCGTGCCTGGAGCCGCGGCAAGCTCTAAAAGGGCGGAAGAAGACGAGTTGCCGGAGGGATGGCAGCGCCAGCAACTCGACGAGCTTTGCGAACTCGTCAGGGACCAGATTCAGCCTTCCGCCGCTGCGGGATTGCCGTATGTCGGACTGGAACACATTGGTTCGGGTGAACCAACGCTGAAGCGTTGGGGCGACCCGGAAGATGTTCGGAGCGCGAAGACACGCTTCGCTCCCGGTGACATCCTTTACGGCAAGTTGCGCCCGTATCTGGACAAGTCGGTTGTCGCGCCATTCGCTGGCATCTGCTCAACCGACATTCTTGTGTTCCGCGCCCAAGCCGACCGCGCCATTGCGGAATTCCTCGTTTCGGCGATTCACACCAAACCTTTCCTGGACTACGCGGTCAGCACAACGGCGGGCGTGAATCATCCGCGAACATCCTGGAATGCGTTGAAGGTTCACGCGCTGGCGGTGCCTCCCCTTCCCGAGCAGCAAGCCATCGCGGCGGTGTTGCGGACGGTGCAGGGGGCGAAAGAGGCGTGCGAGCGCGTGCTGGCCGCCACGCGCCAACTCAAGCAGAGCCTCCTCCGCCACCTTTTCACCTACGGCCCCGTCCCCTTGGCTCAGGCCGCTCACGTGCCGCTAAAGGAGTCGGAAGTCGGCCCCGTGCCAGAGCATTGGTCAGTGGTTTCCATAGGTGACATCGAGACATTCATACAATACGGCACATCCAGTTGCTGTGAGTCGGGCGGCTCTGGTCTTCCCGTCTTACGCATCCCCAACGTGGTTGGAGGAAGAATTGATACTGCGGACCTCAAGTATCTCGCCGCTTCCCCGGTCGAAATCGAAAGGCATTTGCTCCAGCGCGGTGATTTGCTGTTTGTGCGCACAAACGGAGTCCGGGAGAACGTCGGTCGTTGCGCGGTTTATCTGGACTCACCTATGCGCTCCCTCTTTGCGTCGTATCTGATTCGCGCCAGGCTTGCATCAGACAAGGCGCTGCCGGAGTTCGTCCAACTGTTCACCGAGACAAACACCGGGCGGGCCTCTTTCACGGGCCGTGCCAGCGGAGCGGCGGACGGGAAGTTCAACATCAACACCCAGACGATTCGTTCGACCATCATCCCGCTTCCTCCCCTCCCCGAGCAGCGGGAAATCGCGGCACAGTTGGCGGCGGTGGACGCAAAACTGGCGGCGGCGGAGTCGCGCCGGTCGGCGCTGGCGGCCCTGTTCCAGTCCCTGCTCCACCACCTAATGACTGGCCGGGTCCGCGTGCCTTTGGAGTACGGTGGCAAGCGAAGCGCGACACCGCTTTCGCCTTGCACGGAGCGCCCTTCACGCAGTCTCTGAACATGCAACCAGACGAAACTGCACCTGAGAACGAGTCGGCTCCGCCGGGAGCCAAAGCGCCGTCGCCGCTGCGCTCTGGCGGCGCACTCCATAAGACGCCGTGGCCGCATGCGCCGCTGCACCAGCTATCGCAGAACGGCACTTACTTCGTTACCGCCGGCACGTATCTCAAGCAGCATCACTTTCGCGGGCGGGAGCGGTTGCGCGTGCTTCATCGCGGCCTGCTGACCGTAGCGCGCGATTTCGGCTGGCAACTTGAGGCGTGGGCCGTCTTCTCCAACCATTACCACTTCGTCGCTCACTCGCCGCCCGAAGGCGCCGAGAACCTCTCCCGGATGCTGGGGAAGCTGCACGAGAAGCTCGCTAAGTGGGTCAACAAGCTCGACACCACCGCGGGCCGGCAAGTGTGGTTCAACTTCCGTGAGACGCGGTTGACCTACGAAAAGAGCTATCTCGCCCGACTGAACTACACTCATCGGAACGCCGTGAAGCACAAGCTTGTGCCGGTCGCAAACCAATATCCGTGGTGCTCGGCTGCGTGGTTCGAGCGCACGGCCACACCCGCTCAGGTAAAGACTATCTATGGCTTCAAAACTGACAAACTGCAAATCTATGACGAGTACGACACGGCTCCAGAGTGGTGACTTGGCCTTGTGGAGTGCGGCGGCAAGCGCAGCGCGACGCCGCTTTGGCTTTGAATTGAACCCGTGAGAACGAGAACGACTTGGCAAACGAGCAACACGGCTCCGCCGGGAGTGAAAGCGCCGTCGCCGCTACGCTCCGCCGGCGCACTCCAAAGAAGTGACAAAGAAGAATCTCATGCCCCTCGGCTCTGAATCCAGTTCCGTCCAGCGCCCCTTCATCCGCTACGCGGTCGAAGCGGGGTGGACGTATCTCTCGCCAGACGAAGCCCTGAACCTCCGCCAGGGCGGCATCACCAGCCCGGTGCTGGACGCGGTGCTGCTCGGCCAGTTGGCGAAGCTGAATCCCGGCATTGTCAACATGGCGCGGGCGCAGGACATTGTCCGCCGACTGGTGCGCGTGCGGCCCACTATCGAGGGCAACCTGGACGCCTGGGAGTTTCTCAAGGGCCTCAAGACGGTCTTTGTGGACACCGAGAAGCGCGAGCGCAACGTGCAGTTGCTCGACCCGGCCAACCTGGACGCCAATCAGTTCCACGTCACCGACGAGTTCACCTTCAGCAACGGCACGCCCCCTGACATCCGGCTGGACATCGTGTTCTTCATCAATGGCGTGCCGGTTCTGCCGGTCGAGACCAAGAAAGCCACGGCAATGGACGGCATCGCCCAGGCGCTCGACGACCTCCGCTATTACCATCGGAAAGGGCCGGAGTTGCTGGCGCTGGGCCAGCTTCACGCGCTGACGCATCTCATCCGGTTCTACTACGGCGCGACGTGGAATCTGTCGGCCAAGGCGCTGTTTAATTGGCGCGAAGAGGCGATAGCGGCGGATGATTTCGAGAGCTTGTGCAAGACGTTCATCGCGCCGCGCCGGGTGCTGCGGGTGCTCACGGACTTCATCCTGTTCACGCGCAAGGACGACGAATTGAGCAAGGTGGTGCTGCGCCCGCACCAGATGCGGGGGGTGGAACGGTGCATCGGCCGGGCGCGGGACAGGAAGAAGAAGCGCGGGCTGGTCTGGCACACGCAGGGCAGCGGCAAGACCTACACCATGATCGTGACCGCCAAGCTGCTCATCCAGGACCCGTTCTTCGAGAATCCCACCGTGCTGCTGCTGGTGGACCGGAACGAACTGGAGGCGCAGTTGTTCGGCAACCTGGAGTCAGTGGGCTTCGGGCATGTCGAAGTCGCGCAGACCAAGGAGCACCTGCGGCGGTTGCTCAAGAGCGACCGGCGCGGTCTGATCGTCTCGATGATTCACAAGTTCGACGGGATGCCGGCCAACATCAACACCCGCTCGAACGTCTTCGTCTTGGTGGACGAGGCGCACCGCACCACGGGCGGCGACCTGGGCAATTACCTCCTGGGCGCGCTGCCCAATGCCACGTTGCCGGGCTTTACCGGCACGCCGATTGACAAGACGGCCCAGGGCAAGGGCACCTTCAAGGTGTTCGGGTTTGAGGACGAGAAGGGCTATCTGGACAAGTATTCCATCCGCGAGTCCATCCAGGACGGGACGACCGTGCCGCTTCACTACGCGCTTGCGCCGAATGAACTGCGCGTGGACCGCAAGACGCTGGAGAAGGAGTTCCTCGGCCTGGCCAGCGCGGAGGGCGTCAGCGACATCGAGGACTTGAACAAGATTCTGGAGCAGGCGGTCACGCTGCGGAACATGCTCAAGAATCGCGACCGGGTGAAGAAAGTGGCGGCCTACGTGGCGAAGCATTTCCGGGAGAACGTCGAACCGATGGGTTACAAGGCGTTCCTTGTGGGTGTGGACCGCGAGGCGTGCTGCCTCTACAAGGAGGCGCTCGACCAACACCTGCCGCCCGAATACTCGCAAGTGGTCATCAGCCAGGCCGGCAAGAAAGACGCGGAGCGTCTCAAGCGGCATTAGCCGACATGGTCCGAGGTGTTCCAGAAAGCGTGGGCCAGCCTTGTGTTTTAGGCTCAGTTTTGGGCCTTGAGGCTGGCGGCAATTTGGTCTGCGTTCGCCGGCGTGGCCAGCAGATAAAACCGCTCGAAAATCGTTTCCGGCATGCCCGCTACTGCTTCCCGACCGTGAGGGTCCACTCCGGGCCGAGGCAGGACCACGGCCCGGATGCGGCCATCTTTGAGCGCGCCAAGCCAATTGGTCGTTCCATCAGGGTCAAAGACATAGAAAGGCGCGATTTTCGGTTGCCCGGCTGAAAAGAGGGTTTCGAAGCCGGTTGGCGCGCCCGCGTAAGAAACGATAGCCAGGGCCTCTTGGGCTTGCGCCAGCGCCACTTTGAACGCCGAAAGGCCATGCCCGGCGTCACGGTCCCCTCCTTCAAGCCGAAGAGCTTTTACGCGCAGTTTTACGTGTCCGTGGCGCAACGGCGGGATGAAACCTTCTTCGTAGCTTTGCTCTGTGTCCGCGTCCATAAGCCGCCGTTGGGGAAAGAGCAGCACGACGCACCCACTCTGCCCGGCTAAGTCTCCCAGCAAGCAGTTGGCTAGGCAACAACTAACAGCCATCTCACAGCGATTTAACATCTTGGGCTGCGGGGGAAAGAGATTCTGCCGGACCTGCAAGGCGAGGACGCCGATCAACCCCAAACCGCCCAACGCCATCATGGCCTGTCCCCAAACCCGCCAACGGCGGCTCAGCCAGCCACCCACGCCAGACATGACCAGCGCCGCCAGGAGCAAAAGCAATGTCATGGTTTAAGTAATATCCTGGTCTATGGAGGCGCCGGAAACGGCGTATTCGGGTCAAAAATATTCGTCGGCGCATTACGGCGCAGTTCGACATGCGCATCAAGGAATACCAGGTTGGCCCGGCCGAGTTTGGGTTTCTGGCCCGACACGCCGCCCTCGACGACGACAGTCGAAAGGACGCTGTGTTCGTTGCCGCCAGAGTGGCGATAGCAAACGTTGCCGCCGTATAGGTCTGTATCCGCATAGACACACGCGTCGTAGCCGTCGGTCTCGCCGAACATAATCGTCCAAACGGGGTGCGGGATGTCCTTCAAGGACATGACCTGAGTGTTTTGTTCGGCGGCGTTAATGTAATTGTTTTGGGCGTAGGTGAGGAACCCCGAATAGCCGCCGTTGGGGCTGGACGGGCATATAAAAACCTTGTTGGTTTGGTCGGTAGTAGTGAATTTCCTGCCCAGATATGGCTCAAGGGTCAAATACCAGATGGTGGTGTACGGAAGCCCGTTGCCCACGTCGGGAGGCCAGCCGATGGGCAGCGCCTTTTGATCGTCCTCGTAGCAGATTGTCGCAACAATCAACTGGCGCAGGTTGTTGTTGCAAAATATGGCCTTGCCGTGGTCCTTCGCCTGCGCCAGGGCGGGCAGCAGCAAGGCGGCCAGAATAGCGATGATGGCGATGACCACGAGCAATTCAATCAGCGTAAATCCGCCCGCGCAGGCCGGACGCAGCAAGGTTCTCGATGGATTGGTCTGCCGCTTGCTCACAATCATGGTTGATTGTGTGCCCCTTGAGTCTGAGAGTCAAACCATTAATTGCTCGCCCGGATCGGCTTTTAAGGCAGCGCCGCGAACGGTGATTGAGTTCATGCACGGCAGGCCATCAACTCAAAGATACCGGGAATTATTCCGAAGCTGTTGAGTGGTTTCGCAAGGCCGCCAATGCCGGCCATTCGTGGGCGCACAACAGCAAGGCCGTCCATCGCGCCTACGCAAGAAAAGCCCACGTCGTGATTCCGACCCTGGAAGAGCACGAGGGGAAGTTCGCAACCGCCGAGAATGTCATCGTCCCGATGCCGGCGACGGTTGCTTGAGCGAATTGGCGGGCGGCGGGTTTCCCACTTCCGCCAAGGGGCAATCACCCAAACCCAGGCCGGGGCGCGGCAGCCTAATTTGCCTGCCGGTGATTGCCCCCCTGGCTGCCCCGCCGCCCCCCGCCCGCCCCGCCGCTGGGTCTCGCGCCGGCCCAGACCCGCGCCAAAGGGTTCGCCACCCTCTGGACTCCCGCCTCTCCGCTCGCGCCGGCCTCAACGCTCCGCGCCCTGGCCGCGCCGGGTAACATTCGGCTTACGCGGCGCGCGCTTGCGCCAGCTCCTCACTCCTGGGCAAGCCGATCGCGGCCTCGGTCTTCACTTCGAAATATTCATTTCGAGCCCCGGTCGTTTCGCGGTCCATGAACTTCTGGAGAGCCCCCAGGGATTCCGTTTCCCAAACGCAGTCGGCGTTGCGGCCATCAGCGCTCGGCAGGTACTGGAGCGGCTTGAAGGCGCCCGGCAGCCGGTGCTGCTCGATCATGGACATGATGTTCTTAACGGTGCGGTCCCATTTCAGGGGATCGCTGATGTAGTGACGTATCACAGCATGCATACTCTTATTTCCTTTCGTTTCGTTGTTGCTGCGCGCGCCCACCCTGCATACCACCGGCCGCGCATTAGGCGATACCATACAACCCATAAGTCAGTATCCGCTACTGGGGTGTTCACCCCATACCGAAGAGTCAGGCATCCTGCCTCCCGGGAGGGTGTCAGCCAGTTTGCATTAGCCTGATTTAGTGCGAGAGTGGGCCTTATGGTACCCAAAATCCTGATCGTGGACGACGACCCCGACATGGTGGAGTTGTTGCGGCTTGGCCTGACCGAGGCCGGCTATTCGACCCGCACCGCCATCACCGGAAAGGAAGCGTTGCAGAAGGCGAAACGATTTCTTCCCGACCTGATGGTTCTGGACCTGTTGCTGCCGGACATGAATGGATTCAGTGTATGCCAGCAGCTTCGCCGGAATCCGCCCACGGCGGCCATCCCCATCCTGATGATTACCGTCTTGCCCGGGCAGTTCCCGCGCTTGGTGGGCGTGGAAGCGGGTGCAAATGCCTACCTGAACAAGCCCTTCCGAGTGGAAGAATTGGTCTCCTGTGTCGGTGATCTGCTCCGCCAGCCTGGCGTGGTGTCAGAGGTTCTTGCTGCTCCACGGGTGTCATCTGCCACTGAGGCTTTCCCGGCGTTTCCAGTAGCCCCGCCTGGCCCTGGCACGTTCTTCCGCCTGGGCACGCGAGTTTGACGCTTCAGGCCCACGGCGAGCCGATTCACACCCAGTCGAAAGGCTTCGGGAGCCTCAAAAGTGGCAGCACAAGGAATTGTGCCTCAAACCATTGCTGTGCTCAAACCTCACAAAACCATTGGAAACAAAGGCTAAAACAGATGGCGCACCCAGTAGGAGTTGAACCTACAACCTTCTGATCCGTAGTCAGATGCTCTATCCAATTGAGCTATGGGTGCAAGCGTTTATTTGCAGGTACTTACGACCCGCACCGACATCGCGGCCTGACAATTTAATACTGGTTTTTCACACTGCCAGGATGAAAAACAAAAAGCAGCGCGCACCGTCAGGCTCTGGCAGAAAACTCAGTATTCAAATCTGATCCCCTGCACGCCATCTCGCCTGAGACATACTTTGCCAGATTGCGAGTTAATGGCAAGTTGATTCGGAAGACTCTTTCGGTCGCCAAACTCCGGTTGGCCGACTTCGAGAAATTCGAGCGTCAAAGCGCCGAAACTTGCACCAACGTCACCCGTGGTAAACAAAGGCCGAAAAGTTCCGGAATTTGAGGCCCAGGTCGCATGAGGCAGCCAAGCATCCCGTGGCTAAAAAGTCGCACTCGTCTCCTGCCTCACCGCAATAAGCCACGCCGACAGCTAAAAATAGAGCCCGGAGACGAAAAGCGGTTCCCCGAAGTCGATCCCAATTCAGTTGCAGCCGGACTCTCGGAGGGCTAAACTTCATGAGCTTGCGCACGCGAATTCATTTAGCCGATTCAACCCATCGATCCGCATTTTCTGCGCTGGTTGTTTCCGCCTTCCTGACCTTGACCCTTCCCGCTTGCGCCGAAGTCTATCCCAAAATCGAAGCTTCTTTCACCATCTCGAACCTGGCCACCGATCCGTTCGATTACACGGTATCGGACGTGCGCGTGCAAATCGCGCAGCCCGACGGCACCACCAACTCATTGCCCGCCTTCTTCGATGGCGGCGCGACGTGGCGCGTCCGCCACGCGCCCGCCCTCCCCGGTTTCTACCAGGTTGCCGGCGTCACCATGAACGGCCAGCCTCTGGGCGTCACCAACTTGCAGCCCGCTTCCTGGACTATCTCCGGCCCGCCCATCAGCCCTGGCTTCGTCCGCATCGATCCGGCGAACACCAACCGCTTCATCACCAGCAATGGCCGCCGCTATTTTCCCCTCGGGCACGACGTCGCGTGGGACGTCGCTTCGACGACGAATGTCGTCGGCATCATGACTAAGCTGGGCGCGTCGCATGAAAACTGGTCGCGCGTCTGGATGGACGATTGGGACGGCAAAAACCTCGACTGGCCAAAACCTGGCCCATTCGGCCAACTCAACCTGACCGTCGCGCGAAAGTGGGACGCCATCGTCGCGGCCGCCGACCAGGCGGGCGTTTCCTTCCAGATGACCTTGCAGCATCACGGCCAATACTCGACCACCGTGGACCCGGAATGGAGTTCCAACCCTTACAACGCGACCAACGGCGGGTTCCTCACCGACGCGACACAGTTTTTTACCAACGCGCTGGCCATCTCCCTTACCCAGCGCAAACTGCGCTATGCCGTCGCCCGGTGGGGCTATTCGCCTTCGATTATGGCTTGGGAACTGTTCAACGAAGTCCAATTCACCGACGCCGGCCAAGCCGGCCTGTGGAGCATCGTTGGCGCATGGCACGACCAAATGGCGCAGTTCCTCCGCTCGCAGGATGCCTACCAGCACCTCATCACGACCAGCTCGGACCTCTCCGCGCCGATTTGGGACCCGTGCGACTTTTACACCCATCACGACTACCCCAGCGACTTGATTTCGGGCTTGAGCGACCCGCCGGGAATCCCGGCGGGAGACCCGATCAAACCCATTTACGGCTCCGAATCCGGCAGCGACCCGACCGTGTATTACGGCGTGTCGGCCCCGCTCTGGTCCGGGTTGATGGGTGCGCAATCCGGCGCGGCCGAACCGTGGTATTGGGACCGCATTGATGCCGAGGGCGACTACCCGTTGCTAAAGGCCTTCAGTGATTTCGTCAGCTACGCCGGGATTGCCGGTCAAAGCGCCCTGGCACAGTCCGCGCCTTACGTCACTTGCCCCCAAAACACGAGCCTCACCTTTTCTCCCGGCGGCAATTGGGGCAACGCCACCCAGGAAACCTTTACCGTGGGTGCGACCGTGCCGCCTGGCATCGCCACTCTGCCCAGCTACTTGCAAGGCTATTACCATAGCTCCATGACGCCCAACGGCTACACCTTCCTGGTCAACTACCCGTCCGGCGGGGGCACCTTCTCGGTCCAGGTCCTGATCATTGCCGCCTCGGGCGCGGGATTGACCATTACCGTGGACAACACCACGACCAACTCGGTCTCCTGGCCCGGCACCGGTTCCGACGAAGACACCAACTTCACCCTCACGGTCAATGTTTCCGCCGGCCCGCACACCATCCACCTCATGAACCCCGGTTTGGATTGGGTGGACCTCGGCAACCTCACTCTCAATCCCTACGCGCCCATGCTGGGCGCTTATC
>JBEKJO010000043.1:0-36099 GCA_050011195.1 Verrucomicrobiota bacterium
GGCTCGGGCAGTGAACGCGTGGCCGTGCAGCTCAACGCCGAGTCGGCTTCCGAAGCTCATGCGGACGCAGAGGTCCGGCTCCAGGGGATTTGCTTTAGCCAGCACAACTCGAGCCGGCAATTCTTAGGCCCTTTGCTGCTGGTGCCGCGCGCGGTCCGGTTGGTGATTGAAAAGCCTCCGCCGCCGGCCCCATTTGACGCTCCACCGTGTCCGGTCGCCAGCCTCCTGCAGTTTGCCCGCCGCGGGAACTTGGGTCATCGGGTTCACGTGCGCGGCGTGGTGACGCACCATCGCCCCGGCGAGTTCCTCTGGCTGCGCGAGGGCGATCACGGGTTGCGCGTGGAAAGCAAACAGGACGAAGTCCTGCAGGCGGGAGACGTAGTGGACGTCTTGGGGTTTCCGGCTCGCGGACAATACACGCCGGTGCTGGAGGACGCCGTGTTTCGAAAACGAGGTTCCTCCGCGCCGCCCCAGCCCATCCGGCTGACAAACACCCTTGCTGCGCTAAAGCACGATGCCGACCTGGTAGAGCTGGAGGCCAGGCTCACGGAGCGGCACCCGATTCGGGACGGTTGGGGTCTGGCGTTAGACTGGGGCGGGGCGCCGACCGAGGCCCTGGTGCGGCTGCCTGAAGGAACGGCTCCGCCCGCGAATTGGCTTGTGGGCAGCCGCGTACGAGTGACGGGCATCTGCTCGGTGCTGACGGAGAAGAGCGGGCCGGTGAGCGGCATTTGGGAGCCACGCTCCTTCCAACTGCTGCTGCGCTCACCAGCCGATTTGAGCGTCATCGAACCGCCGTCGTGGTGGACCCACCGGCACCTTATGCTGCTGTTGGGAATGATTGCGGGCGGGTCGTTGCTGGCGACCGCCATCGTGATGGTGGTCGCCCGGTGGCGCTTGCGTGAACAAGCCACCCGGCGGGCGATGGCCGAATCCGAGTTCGCCGCCATTCTCTCGGAACGCAACCGCATGGCGCGGGAGATACATGACACGCTGGCCCAAGGGTTAGTGGCCACCTCGGTTCAATTGAGACTGGCTAAAAAGCAGGCCGGGGCCGGCCCGGAAGCGATGGCAAAACCTCTCGACACGGCCCAGGAACTGATTCGCGCCAGCCTGGAAGAGGCGCGTAACTCGATCTGGAACATGCGCTCGCACGTGTTGGAAACCAACGACCTGGCCGGCGCATTGAATGGCATCTTGAAACAATTGTCCAATGGCACCGGGATGCAAACCAGCCTCGAGGTGACCGGCAGGGCCCGCCGCTTTGCCCCGGTGATCGAGAACAATCTTCTCCGCGTCGGTCAGGAGGCGATTACCAACGCCACCAGGCACGCCCAGGCCAGACGCATCGCTGTCAGGCTGGAGTTCGCCGAGAAGCAGTTCCGGCTCTCGGTGAGCGATGATGGCGAGGGCTTCGACACGGCCCACCCGCCGTCGAGCGAAGGAGGTTTCGGCCTGGTGGGAATGCGCGAGCGCACCGCCCAGCTCAACGGCGAATTGAGCGTTCGCAGTGCTCCCGGCCAAGGCACGGAAATCCGTTTGTGGGTCCCGCTTTCGGGTGAGTGAGGCCTGTTCGCATGAAAAAAAGACATCCCATCCGTCTGATGCTGGTGGACGACCATCCAGCGTTCCGCAGGGGCATGGCCGCGCTGCTCAACAGCGAGCCGGACCTGGAGGTCGTGGCCGAATCCGGTGATGGTCGCGAGGCGGTGGAGATGTTTCGCCAGAAAAAGCCGGATGTTGTCTTGATGGATTTGCGCCTGCCTGGAATGGGCGGCGTGGAAGTGATCATCGCCCTGCGCAAAGAGTTTCCCCAAGCTCGCGTGATTGTCCTCACCACCTTCGATCTCGATGAAGACATCTACCGCGCCATTCAGTCCGGCGCCAAATCTTATCTCCTGAAGGACACCCCCGAGGATGAGCTCTCCGCCACGATCCGCGCCGTCCATGCCGGGGAGGAAAAGTTGCCTCCGAAGCTTGCCGACCGGCTGGCCGCGCGCCAGCAGCGCGCCGAGCTGTCGGAGCGAGAAAGGCAAGTCCTCCTGCTCCTCGTCAGAGGCCGCAGCAACAAGGAAATCGCCTCCGCGTTGTTTGTCACCGAGGACACCGTCAAAGCTCACCTCAAGACCCTCTTCGTCAAACTCCGCGTTCGAGACCGCACCGAGGCGGCGATCACCGCCATCCGTCAGGGGATCGTTCATTTGGAGTAAGCCGAAATTACCCGTACGAGTAGATGACCACTCCCCGCCTTGCGTGGTAGCATTGAGGCCATGTGTATAGGTACTGACACCGCCACGACCAATGGCACGCATCCGCAGAATGGGTGTTTTGTTCATTTCGTTGTCAAAATCGCTGCGCATTGCCCGACACTTCCTTGAGGATCTAAATGAACAGCCAATCCAAAAATGCATGGTTCGCTGTCTGCTTGTGCGCCTTTGGCCTGCCACTCCTTGCGGCAAATCTTGGTGCTGGTCAGATTCCAGCTCGGATTCCCGCAAACGCCTTTCGGCCCGTTGAGTTGTGGCTCGATGACCAGGGACAGCACATCAATGCGCACGGCGGCGGCGTGCTCCCTTGCAACGGGCTGTTTTACTGGTTCGGTGAACACAAGGTCGCGGGTAAGCTCGGAAATACGGCCCAGGTCGGCGTTCATGTCTATTCCTCCGCTGATCTTTACACTTGGAAGGACGAAGGCATCGCCCTGGCTGTCTCCTCGGATCCAACCAGTGAGATCACGCGAGGCTGCATCCTCGAACGCCCCAAGGTCATCTTCAACCCCGGCACGCGGAAGTTCGTTATGTGGTTTCACTTGGAATTAAAGGGTGACGGTTACCATGGCGCCCGCAGTGGCGTGGCGGTTGCCGACCGCGTAACCGGGCCATACCGCTACTTGTATTCCTTGCGCCCCAATGCTGGAGTCTGGCCCGATAACCTGCCGCGAGAGGAACGCCGCCGGTTGAGCCCCGAAGAACAAGCCCAACTCTTGAAATATCACTTCACCGGAGGGCCACCCACCCCCATGCCGTTCCCCGGCAACTTGCTCTGCCAGCGGGATTTCCAGGGCGGCCAGATGGCGCGCGACATGACCCTTTTTGTGGATGAGGATGGAACGGCCTACCACATTTACTCTTCAGAAGAAAACGGCACGCTCCACATTTCGCAGCTCGCCGACGATTTTCTCAAGCCGGCGGGCCGCTATGTGCGCGTCCTGGTCGGCCAGTTTAACGAGGCGCCGGCTGTCTTCAAAAAGGGCAACAAGTATTTCCTTTTCGCTTCCGGCACGACCGGTTGGGTTCCGAATCCCGGGCGCGTTTTCTCCGCCGACGCGATTTGGGGTCCGTGGACTTGCCTCGGCAATCCCTGCCGCGGGACGGACGCCCAAAACCAGACCACCTTCGAATCACAACCCACCTACGTGCTTCAGGTCCCGGGACATGCCGGCCAGTTTATCTTCATGGCGGATCGTTGGCGGCCGAAGAATCCGATCGACGGCCGCTACGTCTGGCTTCCGATTCGCTTCGATCACAGCGCGCCTGTGCTGGAATGGAAGGAGAGCTGGACCCTGGACATTTTCGATGTCCAAGCGATGGCCGAAAGGCCAAAAACCGCCCTGAACCAGTAGTGGTAAAACGGAAATGAGTTCCGTAAGCTCGTGCCCATGCACACTCAGCTAACGGGACGGCGGGCTTCCTCGGGGGTAAACCTCCGGGAATCTCTCGAGGCATGAACAATTTGAACTGGCTCGGAAGGGCGCTAGAGGTCTTTGCCTTTTGGGATCCTGGCAAACTGCCGTCACGAGAAGCGCGGCAGGGCGTTGGTAAAAGCAGGCGCTTCAGTGCTGTTGCCCGGCGGAACGGGGCGGGGCGTTCTTAACATATTTGTCGAACCATCTGAGCATTTCGTATAGCACGTGTTCCGTAGATTCCATGGCGACGTAGCCGTGGGATTCGTACGGCAGCATTACCAGACGTGCCGTGCCGCCGTTGCCCCGGATGGCTTCAAATAATTTCTGCGACTGCAGCGGTACCGTCCCCGGGTTCATGTCGGCTTCGCCGTGTATCAACATCAGGGGCGCCTTGATCTTATCCGCGTGAAACAGGGTCGAGACTTTCGTGTAGACCTCCGGCGCTTCCCACAGAGTGCGCCGCTCGCTTTGGAAGCCGAACGCGGTCAACGCCTTGTTATAAGCGCCGCTGCGCGCTATGCCCGCGCGGAAGAGATCGGAATGGGCGAGCAGATTGGCTGTCATCAGCGCGCCGTGGCTGTGGCCGGTGACGCCGATGCGGTCCCGGTCAACTTCGCCCAGTTCCACCGCTTTGTCCACCGCCGCTTTTGCGCCGGCCACCAGTTGTTCCATATAGCTGTCGTACATCTTTTCCGGATCGCCCACGATCGGAAGCAGCGGATTGTCTATAACGGCATAGCCGTCGAGGAGGAAGAACAACTGCAGCGGCCAGCCCAGCAAGGTGAAGTGCTGGGTGGAACCGACCACCTGGCCCGCCATTTTCGCGTCGCTATAATCCAGCGGATAGGCCCAGAACACCGCCGGCAGACGGGTGCCTTCCTTGTAGCCGGCCGGCAAATAAAGCGTGAATGAGAGGTCCACCCCGTCGGCCCGTTTATACTTGACCAACCGTTTGGTTATGCCGCGCAGCTCCGGCGTGGGGTCGGTCATCCGGGTGACGGGGTTGAGCGTGGAATTCCATTCCGGCTCGCCTTTTCCGGCGGCTTGCACGCGCCCGCCAAGAGTGCGCAGGAAGAAGTTCGGCGGGTCCTGCGGACTTTCCCGGCGGGTGATGAATTTGCCGGCGGAGGTGTCGTACCAGTCCGCGAAGCTCTCATAGGCCGTCTTCTCGCTGCGGAAGAGGCGTTCGGTTCTAAGCGTTTTTATATCCAGCTTGTCCAGGAACGGCCGGTCCCCGTCCGGAGAGGCGCCCAGGCCGCTGAGGTAAATTGCGTCGCGCTCCTGCTGCATTACGTAGAAGCCGTTCGGCAGCGCGCGGAACACAGGATAGCCGGGATGATTGTAGCGCTCGTCCGTGCTCATATCCCACATGAGTCCGGGCTTGGCTTTCAGGTCGTAGAAGTTTACCGCGTAGGTGCGTTGCCAGTGTTTTATGGGATTATATTCGGTAAACAGGGCCAAACCGTCCTTTTCGCCCCACAGGAAGCCACCGAAACGATCTTCAATGCGGAGGATTTCCTGCGGTTCAGCTTCGAATGGCGCCTTCAGCATCATGATGCGGTCGCGTGCGGACGCCTGGGTTTTCCAGTTGCCGCCGTCCAGCGCTTCAGCCCAGATCAGCGTCGCCGGCTCTGTGGCACGCCATGCGAAGTCACGCGGCCCGGTAGGAACGCCCCATATCGGCACGCTGTCGGCCAGCGGCAACGAGGCTATTTTACGGACCGTGGTCCCTGTCATGTTCCATATCTCGACTTCCCTGGGGAAGCGTGCGTGAGTGGTCAGGCAGGAATAGGGATGGTGCATGGTTTCCACCAACAGATGCTCTCCGTCCGGCGCAGGAATTAGCGAGGCATAAAGGCCGGGCTTGCCCGACATGACGGTTTTGCCGCTGACGGCATCAACGAGCAGGAGTTGGCATTGCCCATAGTAATCAAAGAGATCTTCATCATGCTGGTTTTTCAGGACGTCGCGCAGTTCATAGGTGCTGCTGGGGCCTTTCTCGCCGGAGGCTTCCTGTATGTCGGGTCCCGGAGGAGAGTCCGGCTGCCCTGGCGCAGGGCCCTGGTCTGGCGCAATGGCTTTGACCAGAAGGGTTTTCTGGTCCGGCAGCCACTGAAGTTCGTCGCCCAGCATAGGATTGAGCTTTACACCGGGAATTTGTCGGACTTCGGCGCTGTCCGCATCGCCTACCCATAGTTCTATGCAGTCCTGAGCAATATTGCTGAAGGCAAAGTGCTTGCCATCCGCACTCCAGTACGGAAAGCCGGCTTTCGCGTTCCTGGGCAGCGCGATATGGCGTTGGGAACCTTCGGGCAGCTTGACCAGATCATAAGCGTTCCAGTAAGGCGCGTCCTGAAGCCGGCGCGTTTTAGGGATAATGCGAGAACCCGCCATGCGCAGCATGGGTTCAGCCAAATCCGCGATTGGGGGATAGCGCACCCTGACGGCGAGCAGCATCCTCTGGTGGGTCGGGTCGATCACGGCATTGGGCGGCAAGGGGGCGTGCAGCACATCCAGCACGTTCTTGGGTGGTTTCTGATAGGCGGTTTCGGCCTGTGCGGGCCTGTTTGCGGCTAAGACCACCGCCAGGGCTAATGCAAAAGCGGCCAGCATTGTTTTTCGTGCCATAATATTTTCGCTGCATTTCACGCTGAACTATTGACCGGAGATTGCTTTTACCGCGCCACCGGTTATTGACACCGCGCGGGTGAGGGAGAATTGCTTGTCGCTCGCTTTCATGATGGCCGCATGGTGCCAGACGGGATGAGAGTATCAAGTGGCGATTCTTGGCCCGCCCCCAATCCGAACCCAAAAATTAGAGCCTGCTGTTCCCCGCCTTCTTCGGTTCAGCCCATCTGGCTGTTGCTGCGGGAAAGGTGTCGTCAGCGAAAGCATCTTGTCAGTTGGGTTTATCTTCTTCTAAAAGAGCCGGGCTTGCCGGATGGGCACGCTTTCCGCGGGTTGGTTTGCCCTGCCGTTCCTGGAATTCCTGGAACAGAGCGAAAAACGTGCGCGGGGCCAACACCTGGCAATTCAGCTCGGGGTGTTGGCCGCGCAGGATGGCGACCGCATCGGTGATGGTAGCTGGGTTCACCCAAACAGTGCGGAAAAAGTAGAATCCCGGAAGAACGTTGCCGCGGCTCTTGATGGCGTTCGCCATCACCCCGGCGATCTGCCCGCTGTGCTTGGAGTTGCATGCGTCGTTCAGCAATTCGAGGACCGGCATCCCTTTCCAAACCTGCCGCTCCGGCAACCTGCCGTCCCGGCCATGCAGGTCCATCACGATGGTGGCCAAGCCGTCGGGAGCGAATTGCTGAAAGGCATCCTTTACGTCCTGAGAAGGCTGGTCCTGATCCAACACCATTGGCGCCATCGTCATGTCGGCTTCGCGGAAGAATTGTTGGTTATGCCGCACGAACAACGGCAGATATTCTTTGCGAATCCGGTTGGGGTTCATGTAGCCCGCGGCGCTGGCATCCGCCGTGAAAGTATCCGCCGCTGATGCGGTTTCGTAAAAGTACGCGATGAGGTCGGGGTAAGTTTCGAGCAGATTGGGATTGATGCCCCAAGCCAGTGGAGTTTTGCCGCGGTCTGCGTCAGCCCAGTGGTCCGGCAGAAAGTTGTAGAGCGCCGTGGCCGCATCGTAATCGCTCATGAGGATGCAAAGGTAAGCCTTGTTTTCGAGCGTTACGGGCTTTGCGGCATAATGCTGTTTGAGCGGTCGGCGCGGTGCGTGGCTGTGCAGCGATTGATTGAAGCAGTCACTGGAAAGGGTGTTCTGGTAGCAGTTGAACGGGGACATCAGCCAGACCGATTCCCATTCGGTCGGCACACCTTCATGGGCGCTTTTGTGATCCGGCATGGCGGAGTACTTGGAAAAGGCGAAGAAACCGGTCAACTCCGTCATGTGTTTTCCGGCGGATTGCCGAAGCGTCTCAGCCAGAATCAGGTTGTAAGTTTCCAAATCCAAGCCGAGCCGTTGGCCGGGATCATCTCCCGGTTTTTCATCGCCCCAGGGAGAAAGATCGAACACGAACGAGCGGTTTTTCACCGCCCAATCCCGTGTCACCACATAGTCTGTGGCACCTCGCGCGCGGGTGGAGAAGGAATCTTCAAAGAGGCAGAGGCGGTGCGAGGAACACAGCCCGCGCGCCAGATATTCCCGGATCGCCCAACGGTAAGCATCGTTCTTCCTGCTGCCAGTCTCTGCGCCGGTGAATTTTCCACGCAGGTCTTTGAGAACCGGCAGTTGCCACCTCGCAAGATAACGGCCGGCAAATTCCGGGCTGAGCACGACCGCATCGTAAACCCCGGCGAGGGTGGTAGCCACGTTGACGCTGGCAGGCACGGCCGGATCCCAGACGATCACGCCTTTGGCCCGTTTCCCTGCGAGCTTCACTAACGCGCTAAGATCCGGCAGCGGCTTCCGCTCCCGTCCCTGAAGCCAGCGACCGTCTTTCGCCAGCAGGTCGAGCCAGAATTGCGGGCGCGCATTCGTGGTCGAGAGCAGGCAGAGTTCGGGCGACGTGCGGTTGATAATTCCCTGCAGGGAAGCCGCAGCCATCGCCTCGTCATAGCACGCTGGCGTGCCATCCTGCGCCAGCGTGAATGTGTAAAGAGGCTTGCTTCCCCTCGCATCCTTTGCTCCGGGGTTGGCGTCCCCTGCGGCGCACATAAAAGCAAGGGACAGAGCGACCACGCTGGCGAACCAAGCCGAGGATTTGAGATGCTTCAATTCTGTCTGGAGGCCACGGTTAGCCAATTTCGTTTGTGCCATGGCTTGGCCCCTTCCTGCTGTTTGAGGCAAAGGCAGGGACGCGCAACACCCTCATCAAAGAGCGTCGCGCCCAATCCGGAACCAACAATTACAGCCTCGTCTTCCCCGCCGCCTTCACCTTAGCCCATCTTGCTCTTGCGGCGGCAGCCAAAGCGGCCCTCCCGGCAGCAGTGAACTTCTTCTTCGGCGTCTGAACTTTGCCGGCCTTGACTTTAGCCCATCTTGCCTTCTGAGCCGCCCGAATGTTGGCAAGTCCCTGTGCGCTCATTTTTCGCTTCCTCTTTGGCGCTGTCCCTTTGATCCTGGCCCATCTTACGATTTGAGCCTTTCGCATCTTGGCTCTGGTGTATGCACTGAACTTGCGCCTCTTCCTGGGTGCTTCAATTGCGACAGTTTCATCAAGTGCAGAACCCCCCAGGAGTTGATTCAATTCACTTTGCAGCGACTGGATCTTTTCCTGGATGTTGGCTGCTTTCCGGAGTTGCTTTGGTGTTGCGTTTATCATAGTGGCGGGAGTGTGGAGGGATTTGGAGTGGGGGTCAAGTACCGGAACGTGGAGCAGAAATCCTTTACACCATGTCGCAGGTTTGATTTGGTGGGCACATGAAATTGATTCCTTACGTGCTGGCTTCCATGGTGTTGGCGCTTTCCGCTCAGGCAGCATCCATTGAAGGCGAGATCACGCTCGCTTACAGTCTTTCAAACACATCAGGAATCGCGCTCCTCAAGGAATTCGGAGATGTTGTAAAGGCGACCTGCGGTTGCCGAGTGGGCGAGTTCTTTGGTTGGGAAAGCGTCATTTCCCAAATTACCGTCACAAACACCGGCTCGAAACCGATGTGGGGCCAGTGTTGCGTGGCCTTTTACGACAAGGACAGGAAGTTGGTGGGAGCGGCCGCGCAGGGGTTTACCACTCGACGCGGATTGAAACCCAGAACAGCACGAGCACTGGGGCCTTGCCGGATTATTCTGCCAAAGGACAAATACAAGGACATCGTTTCGTATCAGGCTGTCATTAACGAGATGGACACGCCGCCACTGAAAACGAAGGATTCCATTCTGTTGGAAAACCCGTGATTGGACCACCTTGGTAGTGGAGGACAACAGCCCTCAATAGTTGCTTTTGTTCAAAGCCCGCGCGTTGCCAAGTGCTGGACGGACACGGACTGGCGCCAATGGACAGGAGGAAAATATCCAGACCACCGGCACGAACCAAGGGCCGCGGTCGCCGGGCGCGCTGGTGGCGGCTGCCGGACTGGATCAGACGGTGCCTTTCGGCGCACCCTTGCAACTGCAAGGCGTCGTGCTGTTCAGCAACGCCCCGCCCACCATTTTGGCCATAGCGGCCATATTGGGATGGAAAGTCCACAGGGAGGGGCACTTGGAGCTTTGGGGTGGCCGACGGGATTTGAACCCGCGACAGCCAGATCCACAATCTGGGGCTCTAACCAGGCTGAGCTACGGCCACCAACCGGCTGACATCCTAAGTTTCGGCGCGCCGCCCGTCAAGCTCGCGCCGCGATTCCCGGTTTCCTGCCGCAAAGGGCTTTACCTGAGCGTGTTTTTTCCTAAAGTGCGTGCGTGGTCACGCTCGAAGCCAACAAACTCTTTTGTCAACTCAGCCCTCCCGAGTTGAGCGCCCTGCGCCGCGTCGCCCGGGAGCAAACCTTTACAGCGGGGCAGGAGGTTTTCAAGGAGGGTGACAACGGGGACGGCGTTTACGTGGTGCGGAACGGTCTGGTGGAGATTTCAGCGTTGGTTGACCAGAACGTGCGGCTGGTCTTCTACCAGGTCGGCCCCGGGGATGTGTTCGGCGAGATGGCGGTCATCGAGAACAAGCCGCGTTCGGCGTGCGCGGTGGCGAAGGCGGATGCCAAGGTCTATTTTATTCCCCGCGCGGAGATGCTGGCGCTGGTCGAGCGTTCGCCCGCGCTGGCGCTGGCGCTGATGCGGGAGATCAGCCACCGTCTGCGCGAGTTCAACCGGCAGTACCTGCGGGAGGTGCTGCAAACCGAGCGGCTGGCGATCGTCGGCCGCTTCGCCCGGTCGATCGTCCACGACTTGAAGAACCCGCTGAACATCATCGGCCTGACGGCTGAAATGGCCAGCATGGACCGGGCGACGCCCAGGATGCGGCAGCAGGCCACGGCGCGCATCCGCAAACAAGTCGAGCGCATCAGCGATTTGATCAGCGAAATCCTCGACTTCACCCAGGGATCGCCGTCGAACTTTGTGCTGGCGCCGGCTGATTATGGCGCGTTCGTGAACCAGCTCATGGAGGAACTTGGCCCCGAAACGGACCTAAAGTCTGTGACGCTTGAGCTGGAGAACCCGCCGCCGTCGGTGGAGTTGTTCATCCACCCGAAACGCCTGCGCCGGGTCTTTTACAACCTCGTGCACAATGCGACCGATGCGATGCCGGAAGGGGGCAAGATCATCATGCGCTTTGAGGTCACCAACACCGAGGTGGTCACCGAGATCGAGGATGGCGGGCGAGGCATCGCGCCGGAGATCGCCGGGCAATTGTTCGAGATCTTCGCCACGCACGGCAAGGCGCACGGCACCGGTCTGGGCCTGTCCATCTGCAAGCGGATCATCGAGGACCATCAAGGCTGGATTTCGGCGCGCAACCAACCGGGGCGCGGGGCGGTGTTCTCGTTCGGCTTGCCCCGGCGCGGGCGAGACGGAAAAGGTTAAATGAACCGCATCCGCCTGCTGCCCGAGCAAGTGGCCAATCAAATCGCCGCCGGCGAAGTGATTGAGCGGCCCGCCAGCGTCGTGAAGGAACTGGTCGAGAACTCGCTGGATGCGCAGGCCACGCGGGTGACGGTGGACATCCAGGCGGGGGGGCGCAGCCTGGTGCGGGTGGTGGACGACGGTCTGGGCATGAGCCGCGACGACGCGCTGCTCTGCCTGGAGCGCCATGCCACCAGCAAAATCCGGCGGGCCGAAGACCTCGCGGCCATTGCCACCATGGGCTTTCGCGGCGAAGCCCTGCCCAGCATCGCCAGCGTGAGCCGCTTCACGCTCACCACGCGCGAGCGCGGCAGTGAATCGCCCGAGGGCACTCAGGTCATCATCGGCGGCGGCAAGATCCTGGAGGTCAAGGCGGCCGGCAGCGCGCCGGGAACGACCGTCGAGGTGCGGCAGCTCTTCTTCAATCTGCCGGCGCGGCGCAAGTTTCTGCGCACCGAGGAAACGGAGTCGGCCCATATTCAGCACTACCTGACGCTGGCGGCGCTGGCCTACCCGGAAGTGGCGTTCACCTTTCAAAGAGATGGCCGCGTGATCTGGCAACTGCCTGCCGTCAAAACAGGGAGTGATGTGGCGACGCGCCTCACCGCCCTGCGGGAACGACTGCGGGCGCTCTACGGCGGGGAACAAAAACTGCTGACGGTAAATTATTCTGCCGAAATGCGCTCGCCGGATGACCTTGAGGACACAACTGCCACTTCTTCCTCAACTCTCAACTCTCAACTCTCAACCGTCTTTCGTCTCTGGGGTTTCATCGGCGCGCCCGGCGTCTCCCGCTCCACTCGCGAAGACCAACACCTCTTCGTGAACCGGCGGCCGGTGGAGAATCGCGGACTGAGCTTCGCCCTGCTCGAAGGCTATCACACCGCGCTGATGAAGGGGCGCTACCCGGTCTGCTGCCTGTTTCTCGAAATCGATCCCGCCGCCGTGGACGTGAACATCCATCCGGCCAAGCGCGAGGTGAAATTTCATCGGGAAGCCGAAGTGCGCCGGCTGGTGGCCCAGGCGGTCCGCCAGACGCTGCTCGACTTTCACACCGCCAAGTCCGAACCCGGCAGTCCAAAGCCCACGGTCCACGGCCCACCCTCCGCGGTCGTCGAATCCGCCGGGGAGCAGGCGGTTCGGCCAACTGAGCAGTCCGCGTTGCCGAATTTCCCGGCGGCGCTGAAGGCCGGCCCGGCGCAACCACCGCCGCCCTCCGCCCGGCAGCCCCCCTTGCGCATGGGCTTCAGTCCCGCGCCTCTCGCTTCCAGACCGATCACCGATCACCAATCACCCATCACCAGCCCCTCACCCCCCGCACCCGAACCCCATGCAACTCATTTAACCCATTTAACCCCCTTAACCCATTTAACCCCTTTAACCCCTTTAACTCCCCCGCCGGCCCAGTCGCCGGGCGAGCCGGTTCCCTTGCTCAACGTGCCGCTCCGGCTGGTCGGCGTGATCGGCAGGCTTTACGTGGTTCTGGAGTCTGACCGGGGCCTGGTGCTGCTCGACCAGCACGCGGCGCATGAACGGATTCTGTTCGAGCAGATGCTCAATCGGCTGGAGCAGAACGACCAGGCCCCCTCCCAAAGACTGCTCCTGCCGGAGACCGTCGAGCTCTCGGCGCGGGATGCCAGTTTTCTGCGCGAGCAATTGCCCGCGCTGACGCGGCTGGGGGTTGGGTTGAGCGAATTCGGCGAGCGCACCTTCCTGCTCGATGCCTTGCCGCCCTTCGTGAAGGCCCCGGATGCCCGCCGCTTCGTGCTCGAACTGGTGGACGAACTGAAAGCCGCCGGGCGGGAACTCAATTCCCTGCGGTTAGGCGAGCATACCGTCGCCAAGACCGTCTGCCGTCATGCGGTCAAAGCCAACGACCCGCTCGCCGGGCGGGAACTGGAAGGTCTGGTCGAGGACCTGCGCCACTGTGCGATGCCCTACACCTGCCCGCATGGCCGGCCCACCCTCATCGAGATGAACTTCCGCGAGCTGGAAAAGAAATTCGGCCGGACCCAATAGCCCACTCTCGCTTAGAGGGTATTCCTGTTATCAACTTTTGCCCGAACTTCAAATTCCGCATCCCCGTTCTTCATCCGTGTTTCATCCGTGTTCAATCCGTGGCTGAACTCTCCGGCCTGTCTTGCGTCTTTGCGTTAACTCCCGTTTTTAGATCAACCTGGATTCCCCGCCGGGGCTTCGGGCGCGGAGGGCGAACTCGGCGCCACGTCCTCGATCTTCGCATGCTGCTGGAGGAAACCGATCACCTTCTCATTCATGATCTGGTCAAAGACTTCGATCAGGCCGTTGCGCTTGTGCAGGTCCTTGAGGAACTTGTCCGGGTGAATCTGATACAGCGCGGCCAGGGTCTCGACACGGACGGCGATTTCCTTCTCGGAAACCTTAATGTCCTCCTTCTCGGCGATCTTCCGCAGCAGAAACTGGACTTTCACCCGCTCTTTGGCGTTGTGCGTCGCCGCCGAATAGATTTGCTCTTTCTGCTGTTCGATCACTTGGCGGGAAACGCCGCGCTTGGCGTTTTCGTGCACTAGATCATACACCACGTTGCGCGTCTCCTGCGCCACCGCCGTTTCCGGCAGATCAAAGTTCACCCGGCCCAGCAGCGCGCGCACCAACTCGTTGCGCAAGGTCTTATCCTGCTTGAACTTCAGCTCGTTTTCCAGGTCCCGCCGCACGCCGGCCTGGAGTTTCTCCAGGCTCTCCGCCCCGTACGCCTTGGCCAGCTCCTCATCCAGCGCCGGCAGGCGCTTCTCCTTTACCTCGACCACTTCCACCTCGTAACTGCCTTTCTTGCCCGCGAGCTGGGGCGTTACGAAATCGGCCGGGAAGTCCACCGTGACCGTTCGTCTCTCGCCCGCCCTGGCGCCGATGAGCTGGCCGCCAAAGCCGGGGATGAAGGAATTCGGGATGGCTTCCACCCAGAAGTTCTTCTGCTCGGTCAGCCCTTTGGCCGTGGGCGCGATCTCCGTAATCGGCTTGCCCTCGCAGGTCCCGGTGTAATTCACCACCGCGATGTCGCCGCTCTGGACCGCGCGCTCGACCTTGGTGAAGCCCACCCGCTGCTCCCGCAGCAGGTTGAGCGCCCGCTCGACGTCGCCGTCGGTCACCGTCCGCAGCTCGCGCCGGATCGGCAGGCCCTTGTAGTCCGGCAACTCGAATTCCGGGGCGGTCTCGATCGTGGCCGCGAACTGCAACGGCTGGCCGCGGCTGAACTGGATTTCCTCGATGTCCGGCTGGCCCAGCACGTCGAGCTTTTGCTCCTTCACCGCCTGGTGATAGGCCTCGGAGATGAGCTTGCGCTTCGTTTCGTCCTGGATGTCCTTTTCGTACTTCCGCAGCACCATTTCCTTCGGCGCTTTCCCCGGCCGAAAACCCGGTAGCCTGGCCTCGCGCCGGAAATCCTTCATCACCGCCTCGAAGGCCTCGTCCACCTTCTGCGCCTCGATCTCCACCCGCATCAGCTTCTTGCACGGGGCCAAACTTTGTACCGTTACATTCACAAGCAAACCTTTCCGTTAATCGCTGAAAAAGTCCAATGGGCGAGGGGTCTTGAGTTTCCGCCGCTCAGCGAGCCGGCAACCTTAGGCAAGCGGGAGCGGCGCGTCAAGCCCGCCTTCCAGCCGCACGGGCCATCGGGCGCATCTTGCCGGTACCACCGGACCGCGAACCGTCCCGGTTCGCAGCGGCCAGATATGCGGAAGGACCACCGAAGCGATTGAGCGCTCTGCTTGCGCTCGGCCGTGCTGCGAACCGGGACGGTTCGCGGTCCGTTCCTTCGTGTGTCCCGTGGTTTTGGTGGTACCGACAAGATACGCCCGCACAACCGCCTGCTGGGTAAATCAATTAGTTTTACTTCAACATCTGATACCAAGCGCAGGTTGATTTTGCGCGGTTTAGGAAAGGGCCTCCTCTCCCCCCGCTCTCTCCCGAGGAGGAGAGGGAGAACCTGCCGTCGCAAATGGTGCAACCACAACCTAAGCCCAATGCAAGCTTTCTCTTGCATATCCGTAAAATTATTTGCCCAGCCCGCGCCAGGCAAGACGCCCAATTCAATGCGACCGAGTCGAGAATCGTTTCAACCAGCGCCGCCAACGACGCGCAACATGCGTCGTATTGGCAGCACTCGGCGGACCTGAACCGCCAATCCCAAAACCAAGCGGACGTTATGCGAGAGGTCAGCCCGTGGAAAGACAGCAGTGGCACGACGCACAAATTGCCCACGCAATACGGTCATGCGTGGTCGGGCGCTGACGGCACCATCATCATGAACAACGACCCGAGTTATAACCCGAATAGCGATCCAAACTTGAAGGTCAATACGACCTGGACGCTGATGGAACAGACGCAGAATCAGTAATCGGAGACCTTTGAAAACCCTTCGACCCATCGCAGCGGCAGGTCGGCAGACCGCCGCATTCCTTCTGTAGATTCAATAGTCCGGCTTTCTGCCGAAAGCCGCTACGCCGTTTTGCAGAGGTCTCAACAGGCTGGCCGTCCGCAGCCTAAACCGGGTCCCTGGCGGCGGCCAGTTCCTCCTCGAAATCCACCAGTTCCTTGATCTGCGCCAAAAACCAGCGGTCAATCCGGGTAAGCTGGAACAATTCTTCGAGGCTGAAGCCGGCGCGCAGGGCGTGACGGAGGAAGAAGATGCGCTCGGCGTTGGGCACGCTCAGGCGCGGGGTGATGAGTTCGCGCGGCAGGAGGTCGCGGTCGCCATAGAGTTTGTCGCCGAGGCGCCAGGGTTTGCCGTCGCCGCCCAGGCCGTAGCGCCCGATTTCGAGGGAGCGCAGGGCCTTTTGCAGCGATTCCTTGAACGTGCGGCCAATGGCCATCACCTCGCCCACGCTCTTCATTTGCGTGTTGAGCGTCGGGTCGGCCTGGGGGAACTTCTCGAAGGTGAACCGGGGGACTTTGGTGACCACGTAATCAATGGTCGGCTCGAAGCTGGCCGGGGTCTCGCGGGTGATGTCGTTCTTGATTTCGTCGAGGAGGTAGCCGACGGCGAGCTTGGCGGCGATCTTGGCAATCGGGAAACCCGTGGCCTTGGAAGCCAAAGCGGAGGAGCGCGACACGCGCGGGTTCATCTCAATGATGACCATGCGCCCGTTGTCGGGGTTGACGGCGAACTGGATGTTCGAGCCGCCGGTTTCGACGCCGACCGCGCGGATCACCGCGAACGAGGCGTCGCGCATGATCTGGAATTCCTTGTCCGTGAGGGTCTGGATGGGCGCGACGGTGATGGAATCGCCGGTGTGGACGCCCATCGGGTCGAAGTTCTCGATGGAACATACGACGACGCAATTGTCCTTGCGGTCACGCATGACCTCCATCTCGAACTCTTTCCAGCCGAGCAGCGATTCCTCGATGAGGATCTCGGACACCGGCGAGAGTTCGAGTCCGTGCTTGGCCATTTCGTCGAATTCCTCGCGGTTGTAGGCGATGCCGCCGCCGGTGCCGCCCAACGTGAAGGCCGGGCGAATGATGAGCGGGAACCGGCCAATCTTCTCGGCGACCTGGCGCGCTTCTCCGGGGGCATGGGCCGTGCCGCTGACGGGCACGTCCAGCCCGATGGAGAGCATCAAATCCTTGAACACCTGCCGGTCCTCGCCGCGCTCGATGGCCTGGGCATTGGCGCCAATCATCTCGAGGCCGTATTGGTCGAGCGTCCCGCGACGGAAGAGGGCCATAGCGGTATTGAGGGCGGTCTGGCCGCCGAGCGTCGGCAGCAGCACCAGCTTGTGCGGGACCGGGGATGGGGGAATGGAGTGACGGAGCGATGGAGTGATGGAGTGATGGAGTGATGGGGGACTGGTGACTGGTGACTGGTGACGGGTGACGGGTGATGGGTTGACGGGGACGCCCAGGCGTTTGAGTTCGGCGACTTCCCGGGCGATGATCTTCTCGAGGCACTCGGGGGTGATCGGCTCGAGGTAGGTCCGGTCGGCAAACTCCGGGTCGGTCATGATCGTGGCCGGGTTGGAGTTCACCAGAATGACGCGATAGCCCTCTTCCTTGAGCGCCTTGCAGGCCTGCGTGCCCGAGTAGTCGAACTCGCACGCCTGCCCGATGATGATCGGGCCGGCGCCGATGATCAGGACGGAATGAATATCGGTGCGCTTGGGCATAAAGGCGCGGGGAATAAACCGCATTCCGCGCCGGTTGTCAGTGTTAAATTTCCGGCCCGCCAGGGGGGCCGCATCTCAATACTGCCCCCGGACCGCGAGCCGTCCTCGGCTCGCAGCTCCGTTTCGCGTTCGTGGCCGCTGCCGGGGACGGCTCGCGGTCCGTCACCGTTGGGCGTTCTCACTCCTTGGCGGCAGTGTCAAGATGCGCCGCCAGGGGAGCGTCCGCATTCAGGCAGTTTTGTCCCGTTTTGAGGCGCGGGCACGGGTCCGCTGGCCGGCTGCGGCAAGGCGTTTATGCCGAATTTCCCGGCGTTTGCTTGACATTCGCCCTTGCGCGGACCGCGACCCGGCTGTTTGGCCCCTGGTTTGCTTGGTGCAACGCCGAGTGTCGTACCGGATATACGAATCCTGAACGAACAGCACTATGAGCACTGAAGCCATTAACCAACAAATCCAGGAACTGGAGAGTCTGAAGCGCCAAACACGGCGCTTCAACCTCTGCATCACACTGGCGCTCGCCGTCGTCGTCCTTGTCGGTGTCGGCGCCATTATCAGCTCATTCTACGACCTGACGGTCTCGGGTCCGAAACAGGATGAGTTTCTCAAACACTTTGGCCGCCGCCTGCAAGTGGAGGTCCTGCCCCTGGTGGGCAAACTGGCCGAGCCCTCGATCAAACGCCTGAAACCGGCGGTGGAAGCGGAACTACAGCGGTTGGACGCGCGCGCGCCGGAAGTCGCCGACGCGGCCATCCGGGAGCTGAACACGCTGGGCACGAACCTGCCGGTGCGGGCGGGGATGGTCCTGGACCAAACGGTGGGCAAGGCGCTGCAACAGCGGGATGCCCGGTTGCGGAAGATGTTTCCCGGCGTGACCGACCGGCAGGTTGAGACCTTGCTGGATAGCATCCATGTCGAGGCGCAGGATCAACTCCTCAAGACCGGGGAGAAGCTCTTCAACCCTCATTTGAACTCGATCCAGAAGATACTGGCCGACCTGGAGAAGATTGAGCAGACCGAAGCCGTGAACACCAAACAGGAAATCAACCCCTGGCAGGTGGCCTTCCTGTTCATGGACGTCTTCGCCCGGGAATTCAAAGACCTCGCCGTGACCGAAACCGCCAAACCACAGGAGAAAAAGCAATGAAGCCCGAACTGACACCCTCGACGGCCCCGGAAACACCCGCTGGGACGGGTGACGCCGCCGCCGCCTATCTCGCCCAAGAACTGCTCAAGGCCCGCAAGGCCCTCAAACGCACGCGAATCGTTGGCCTGGTCTTGATCTGCGTGGTGGGAGGTTACATCTCCTTCATCAGCCTCACGCTGGTCAAGTTTTTCCAACCGCGCGCGGCGGCCCAGGTCGCCAGCGGCATGCTGATGCAGCACATTGCCAGCGACGGCCCCGCCCTGGCCGTGCAGGCCGAGCGGGAAATCCCGCTGCTCATCCGGCAGGTGCCCGATTACGTCATCCGCGAACTGCCCGGTTACCGGCAGGAAATGGAACTGGCCCTGACAGGGGAACTCCGGGCCCGCTGCGCCACCCTAAGCAGGCAATTGGGCCGCCAGATGGACGAGCAGATCGACAGCCACCAATCTGAGCTTAAGACCCTGCTGGAACACCCCAATGACCGCGCGGTCCTCCGGACAGTCCTGCCCGATCTGGACCAGACCATCACGGGCTTCCTCACGACTGATGCGGACGGCAAGGTGGTGCAGGAGCACATCACCGACCTGGCCGCCGGCTTGAAGGAAATCGAGAAGCGCATGGATCGCCTGGCCAACGGCGCCAACCTGACCCCCGAGGAACAGAAAGCGCGGCGCTCGCTGGCCGTGCTGGCGAAGGCCATCAAGGACAAGACGAAGGCGCCCGAAGTGGTCTCCGCTCCGGTGGGCAAGCTGGCCCGCAAGTAAACCAGAAGGACCCTCAGTAAGGCCGCGACCGGCTCCTGGCGGGATGCACCCCGCCGGGAGCTTTTTGCCGTGAGCCAGATCACCAGCCGACCCGCAATTGACGGCAGTCCTGCTTCAATTCCTGTGCCCAGACGCGGCTCGCTTCATTCAGCACCTGGCACATGTTGGCAAGAGCGGTCGAGCTGGACTGTCCGTTAGCCACGGCGGTCTGGTAGTCAGTGAAGGCCTCCTGAAGGATGTCCAGGCCGGCGTCCAACTCGGCCAGTTGGTTGGCGCCGGAGGCCAACTGCTGCGGGCTTAAAGTGCGCTTGAGCCCGCTATATTGATCGCGCACGGCCTGAAACTGCTGGACCACCATTCCATAGCCGCCGCCGGTCTTGGATGAAGCGGTCCGGGTCGCGTTCTGAAACCAGCTCACCTGGTTGAGGACGAGATTCAAGGAACTGCGCTGGGCCATCGGGTTCGTCGGCGCCGCAAACGGCAACTGGGCCGGAGCATAAACCACGCTCGCCCACAACACGGTGAGGCTGACCCAAAGCCCCGACCCGAGAGGCCGGGCGGGTTTGCTGGAGATGAGTTTCATAGATAGATACTGGTTCTTGGATTCACGGACCCGCGAGTTCGGGAAAAGTCGCATAAAGTGAGAAATCATGCTGTGGGACAGGGGAATCAGTGCCGGGCGGCAGTGCCGGGGGGCCGCAGCAAGGCCACCGCCGAGTTCATCTCCGCCAGGAAGCGGTCCAGACCTTGTTGCACCTGCCGTCCCTTGTCCTTGGCTGCCAGGATCAGACCCTTCTGGGCATCAATGCGGGCCAGGGTGGGGTCGGCTTCCAGCACGGCTCGCAGCTTCTGCAGATCGGAGAGGAAGGGCCGGAACCCCTCGTGGATTTGCTGGGCGGCCAGGTGGACTTGCTCAAAACTCTGCTTCAACTCCGGCCGGTGCTCTTCGGCGAGTTTGCGGACCTGCTCATTCTTCACGGTGGCCAGGTACTCCTGCCAATGCTCGAAGTAGGCATCCCCCCGGGCGCGCATGGCATGTGTGCGGGCGCGCACCTTGATGGAGTCCACCTCGAGCCGGTGCACGGCTTTCGCGAACGCCTCGTAGGCCGGGCGCGGGTCCCGATTCGCCTGCACGGAAATCTCGTCCAGCGAACGCAGGGTTGCATCCATCAGGCTCATGGACTGCACCACAATCTGCCGATACTCCATGAAGTCAGCCCGTGGTGTCGGGACTGTAGGGGTGGTTTCGGTGGTGGCACAGCCGATCAACGCCGCCACGACGCCAGCCTGCGGCAACCAGCGCCAGGGGCTGCGTGAATTCCTGATCCTGCCTTGCAGCATCGAGCGTATTGTCATATTGCAAGTCTTTTCCACCTCTCTCATCGCATGGAAATGGATGCGCCGCAACTAATCCTGGCTCCTCCGGGCAAGCCGAGGCTTGACCCGGCTCGGCGCAGATTCACACTCTGCGGTGTGGCCGATTTGTAATCGGCGCGGCATCGGGCCGACCCGTAGCGCAGGAAATGATCGACGGTTCAAGACCAACCAGCCCCACCGGCGATGATTGGACCCCAAACCCAATACGCGGGCAGTGTGTAGTCCAAGTGTCTCCTTCCCGCCCCGGCGATTCGCAATTCTCAATTTCCAATTGGCAATTCGCAATCCTCATACCCCTTATCGCCCTGCTCGCGTCTCTGCCAGCCTGCTCGCGGTCTCCAACCGCTGCCCCCGCAACGGACAGCGCCGCTGCCCAGCCAGGCGACCTGTCGCCGGTCGCCCTGGCGGTTTCCCCCGACGGCCAGAACCTCTACGTCGCCTGTGCCACGGCCAAACAGGTGCTGGTCTTCAGCACCGGTCAGCGCCGAATCACTCGACAGCTTACGCTGCCGGGGGAGCCGTCGGGGTTGGCGTTGTCAGCCGACGGCACGCAGTTGTTTGTGACTTGCGCGGGACCCGCCAGCCGGGTCTGCGTCATGGACATTGCTTCCGGCAAGGTGCGGAAGACGTTGGCTGCCGGCCATACGGCCCTCAGCCCCGTCTTGAGCGCGGACGCAAAGACGCTCTTTGTCTGCAACCGGTTCAACGACGCGGTCTCCCTGTTCGACTTGCAACGGGGCCAAGAGGAGTCCCGTGTCCAGGTGGCGCGCGAGCCGGTGTCCGCCGCCCTGACGCGGGATGGCCGCTTTCTGCCCGTGGCGAATCACCTGCCGCGAGGCCGCTCGGACGTGCCACACGTAGCTACTAAGAAAGGGGCGTGTGCAGGACCAGCAACCCTAATGCGCGGCGAAACAGGTGGAGATTCAAGCTCATTGGGCAGAAAGGACGCCGGCGGCGATAAGCTTCAAAATCCCCGATTCGCCCGCCACAGCAACACTGCGCCGACCGCCTGGAAGATGAAATTCGGCAGCCAGACGATCAAGTGCGGCGCCCACTCGGGGCGTGTATCGAGCGATTGGCCCAGCAAGATGAAGCTGTAATACACCGCCACCAACACCAGGGCGACGGCGATGCCGACGTTGGTCTCGCGCCGATGCATCCGAATGCCCAGCGGGATGCCGACCAGCGTAAAGCCAAAGCAGGCGAAGGAAAACGCTACCTGCTGATGAATCTGGAACCGGATCGGCGCGGTCGGATCACCCAGCAGCTTTTCCAACTCGCGTTTCCTGGCCTGCAGTTGCTCCTTCGACAGGTTTCGGCCCGACACCTGCATGGACAGCCGCTGCTCCCAGTCCTGCAATTCGTCCCAGAGTTGCCCGCTGGTCATGTCGCTGATCTTCGGCTGGAACGTCGATTGCCGCGTTTGGCCGAGGTCCAGCGGGAGCGGCACTTCCTTGAAAGCGCCAAGCTCCATTCTGCCTTCGCGCAGGTCCACGCTCTTGCCGTCGTAAAGATGCAGGATGATGCGCTTGGTCGGCGCGTCCACTTCTAGCTTGCCGCGGGCCGCGCGAACGGTGGTCACCACGTTGGTTTCGTCCTTCAAGACAAAGACCATCACGTCCTGCAGCTCGCCGCCCCGGTTCTTGCCCACATAAAAGACGTAGCCCGGGAAATCCTTGATGAAGCGGCCTTCGGGCATTTGGGCGCCCGACAACCCCAGCCGCAGGTTGAAGAGTATGTTGGTGTAGGCGACGCGGCAGCGCGGCCCGATTTCCATGTTCACCAGCGCGCACAGCGCGCACAACGCCAGGCTCAACAACAGGACCGGGCTGATCAGGGAGAGCAGACTGACGCCGCTGGCCCGCACGGCGGTCAGTTCCTGATCGGCACTGAAGCGGCCAAAGACCAGCAGCGTCGCCGTCAACATGCCCATCGGCAGCGCGAACACCCACGCGAACGGGATCAACGAGGCGGCCAACTCCGCCACCACGCCGACGGTCACCTGCCGATTCACCAACAGCGGAAGGATTTCCTTCAGCGCGTTGCCGAGCAACAGCACAAACGTGAAAACCATGACGGTAATCAGCAGCGATGCCAGGATCTGACGGACTAAATATGCGTGCAACGTTTTCACGGCCCGCCCATCGTCCGCAGCTTCAGCGCGAATCGCAACCCCAAATGCGGCCGGCACCGGGCGCATCTCGACGCCCCCGGAGCGCGAGCCGTCCCCGGCTCACAGCAGCCTCGAACGCGAAACGACGATCGAGGCTATTGCACCTTCCAATACACTGCGAGCCAGGGACGGCTCGCGGTCCGTCACCGTTGGGCGTTCTCGCTCCTTGGGGGCAGTGTCGAGATGCGGCGCTCTCCGGCGCCATACTTGACGGCGTCGGCGCATTTGATAGCCTGTGCGCGCTCCGCATTTCGGCCGGCGCAACCGGCTGAGGGCGCATCTCGGTGAGCCATTGATGCCGTAAGAGAGTGGAAAGCCATGCCCGCTAGACGAACCGAAACTCAGCGCCGCCCGCGCCAACCCGCCGCGTCGGGCCGGAGAGAACCCTCTACTGGCTCAACCGCGCCGCCCATCATTCGCGACATCCTCGCCCGGACGCGGACCGCCGGCTTCCGGCGTTACCTGCGGGACCTGCTGGTCGCGCTCTGCAAGATTGACACCACGCCGAACGCGGACATCACGCGGATGCAGGCCGCCGAGAACAGTTGCTTCCGCATTCTGGAACGCGAACTGAGCGGTCTGAACTTCTCCGGCCTGCGCCTCGAACGCCAGCCAATCAACCCTGCCATCCAGACGCATCCGAATTACTCCCTGCTGCATTTCACCCGGACTCCGGAGCGGCCACAGGGTCTCTCTCCCGAAGAGACCTATGCGGGCCGTTCCAACCTGCTCTGTGTGGTCCCCGGGGGGCCTGGCGGCCAAGCCGGACAATCGGTAGCCGTCAACGCCCACATTGATGTCGTGGCGCCTTACTTCCCCCCGCGCGTCAAGGGCGGCTCCGTCTATGGGCGCGGCGCGTGCGACGACAAAGGGCCAGCGGTGAGCATCGTCGCCGCGCTCAAGGTGCTTTCCGAGGTGATGCCCAAAGCCGGGCTGAAGTGGAACCGGAATGTGGTGGCGATGCTGGTCGTCGAGGAGGAAACCGGCGGCAACGGCTCCCTCTCGCTCGCCCTCGACCGCGGCCTGAAGAAGCTCTACGACAGCATCGTCGTCTGCGAGTGCGCGGACTTGAAGTTCCACCCCGCCAATCGCGGCGCGGTCTGGTATCGCGCCGACCTCAAGGGGCCGCCAGAGGTTTCCCTGTTCGAGATGTTCGCCTTTATCAACGAGGAAATGGAGAAAGAGGGCGCAGCGATTCGCGCCGAGAGCCGCCACAAGCTCTTTCCCCAGCGGCCCGTCCAGACGTGTCACGGCATTATCGGTCCCTTCGGCGAGCACCCCAGCCGCATTTGTGGCGAGGTGAGCTTCACCGTCCAGTTTGATCGTCCGCCCGGCGAGCCAACTGAACTGCTCGTGCGCGATTGTCTCGAAGCCGGCCTGGCCGCTTACATTGGCCTCTACGGCGACAAGACGAAAGTGACCGACCCCGCGACGGGCCGGCGGATGGTCGCGCGGCACTACGATTTCCAGCGCGAAGACGAGGGTTACCTGGTGCAGGTCCACGGCGCGACTGGTCACATGGGCGCCATTCGCGACCGCGACGGCGCCATCACCAAAATGGCCCACCTGGTCCGCAGCCTGGTCTCCTCTAAAGCAAAGCTGGAAGCTACCGCCGGCAGCCGGGTATGCTTCGAGCTTGCCCCGCAACCCCAGGCCGAACCCCAATCGCAAATCGCCAATCGCAAATCAAAAATCCCCACCCCCAGTCTCACCCTCGAGGGCGGGCAGGGCTTCGTCCCCACCCACGGCATCAACGAAGTCATGGAGCGCCTGCGCCGGGCGGCCCACCGCGGCGCAGACAACTACCTGCGCCGAATCGGGCGGCCCGAACGCGGCGAGGAGGTCGTGACGGTCGCCTACGAGAAGCTGCACAACGTGGCGTTCGACGGCGACCCGGATTCCCCTTCGGTCCGCAACGCCATTGCCGCCGCCAGGGCGTGCGGTCTGTGGAAGAACGAACCCGTGCTCGGCTGGACGGTGTCGTGCGATGCGCGGCTCTTTGCCACCGAGTACTCGGGAATGCAGGTGTTGACCTTTGGCCCCGGCCAGCTCGCCTTCGCCCATTCCGACCAGGAGCAAATCGCGGTGGAGGAAATCCGCGCGGCGGCTGAATTTCTGGCGGTGTTTCTCCTGAAGCAGACCGGGACGCTGGCTTAACTTGCACACACCCCAAAAGACTTTGATATGAAGACTAAACTCAGGCTAGGCATCATCGGCGCCGGCGCTGTCGTGCGCGAAATCTACCAGCACCTTTACTTCCGCAGCCGCTACTCGGACATGCTGGAAATCCGCGCGGTGGCCGACCCGAACGAACAATACCGCAACTGGTTCTCCGACCTGGCCGGCGTCCCCGCCGCCCGCCGCTTCGTTGATTACCGGGACCTCCTCGCCCAAGTCAAACTCGACGCCGTCCAGGTCAACACCCCGGACCACCTGCACTGCGGCCCGACCGTGGATGCGCTCAACGCCGGCCTGGATGTCGTGGTGCCCAAGCCCACCGCCGCGACCGTCAAGGACGCCCACGCGATGATTCAGGCCGCCCGGAAGTCCGGGCGCTTCCTGGGCATTGACTTTCACAAACGCGAGGACCCCCGCATCAAAGAAGCTGAGGCCCGCTTTCAGAATGGCCGCTACGGCGTCTTGCAGACGGCGGTCTTCTACATGTTGGACAAGCTGGTCGTGGTTGATCCCAACCACACGCCACGCTTCTTCGCTTCGCCGGACTTCGCCGAGAAGAACACGCCTGTCTCATTCCTGACGGTGCACATGGCCGACGCGTTGCTGAAGATCGTCAACCTCATCCCCGTCCAGGTGCGCGCGACCGGCTACTCGCAGAAGCTGCCTTCCCTCAAACCGATTCCGGTCAAAGGCTACGACCTGGTGGATACAGAAATCCTCTTCGCGAGCGGCGCGCAGGCCCACATCATCACCGGCTGGGCCTTGCCCAACACCGCCGAATCCATCACCGTCCAGTCCAGCCGCATCATCTGCTCCGAGGGGCTGATTGACCTGGGCCTCGACACCCCCGGCCTGCGCGAGGTCCACGCCGAAGGCATCCTCGAGGTCAACCCCCTCTTCCGGAATTTCGAGAAGGACAAGACTGTGACCGGTTACGGCATCAGCAGTCCGGGCCGGCTCTACCAGCAAATCCTCGCGTTGCGCAACGACAAGCTCTCTGGGGCTGAGCGCGAAGCGGCCTACGACCCGATGACCCTCGGCTTCTACACGACGTTGGTGCTGGAGGGCGCGGAGAAGAGCCTCGCCGAAGGCCGGAAGCTGCCGAGCGGCGCCACGCTCGGCCCGCCGGTGGATTTGCGCCAATTGGTCGTCTGCCAGCTCGGCGCCGGCCCCGCCAAAGCCTACCGCCTGGCCTGAAAAAAAGAGCCACCCGCACGGGTGGCTCGGTTGGTTTGAAAGTCGGTTCGCCAGGTTGGCCTACGCCGCCAGCCTGCCCTTTCGCGAAGCGTAGAGCAGGCTGAGAGCACCCACCGCCAACAACGCGAGGCTGGAAGGCTCGGGAATAGGGTCAACGGGAGTGCAAATGGTGTCTATTACTACCTCACCCAAGTCAAACGTTGTTCCGGATAAAGAACCTGATACAATCACATCCTCACTCGACGGATTGTACGGCAACACAGTCTGATAGGCAGCATAAGTCCAACCGTTCACTGTCTCGGACTCGACAAACGTCGATGTAACGCCGGCCACGTTGACGACCGGTACCCCGTTGTTGTCCGTCTGCCAGGTAAGCTGCGTCCACACGCACTTCAAATTCGAGATGTCTTCCGGAGCGTTGGGGATATCAAAGGTTATATTATCACCGGTACCGAGGGTCCACACACCCTGGTGGTTGTCGTAAAATGCCGACCACTGGGAAGTTCCGGCGTTAATCGTTGCAAGTGGCGTCCCATAGGGGTTGTAGGTAGTATACTCGTCCGGCGCCGTGGTGAGGGCATCGGTGACGAAAGTCCAACCCTGGAAGGTTGTTTGGGGCTGGTCCCTCTGCCACGGAGGCGGAAAAATATCATCTGCCTTCACCGAGACCACTGAACAACCGAACACCACCGCCACCGTCACACACGCAAAAATACTTCGATTCGTCTTCATAAACTGCTCTCTGAGTTGCGGGCGGAGCAAGCCTGCTCCGAACCCTGATTTAGCCTACGCCCTTTTTAGACAATCCGCCGCGCAAGTCAACGAGAATCGTAAAATATTCTCACATTTATTTACCATGAAATCCGATTATTTACCATGAAATCCGGCGAATGGCACAAAGCTTGCTTATCAGGCGGGCGGGAGTGCGAGTCCGCCCCGCCACGGCATTATTCGGAACCCAAGCGAATTCCGCCAGACCTTCTTTCAGGCCGGGCACAGCGGTCGCGCCCAGGGCAGATTCAATCCACGACATTGCCATCGGCGGCCACGGTTTCTTCCGCCCTGGGTCGTGCCTGGTTCTGCACTTCAACTCTTGCACCCGTCGCGCGAATGGGTTGAAATGCGGGGTGTGATGCCGAACAAGGCTGAAAGCAGCGGTCCCCTTCGTTTTGCAGCCGTGGTTCTGCCCTGGCTGTTGGCGCTGGTCACGTTCGCGGTTTATCTGCTCACGCTCAACCCCTGGGTCGCGCCGCAGAGCCTGGAGTTGGTCGCCAACGTCAGCGGTTTGAACCCGCGAGTGGAATTGTTTGGGCCGGTCACTTGCCTCGTCACCTGGCCGTTCCGCTGGCTGCCGCCGGCCTGGATTCCGCCGGCGCTGAATCTATTGAGCGCCGCCTGCGCGGCCCTGAGCCTGGCGTGGCTGGCCCGCTCGGTGGCGCTGCTGCCGCACGACCGGACGGAGGACCAGCGGCTTCGGCTGGAGGAAGGGACACCGTGGCTGGCCCTGCGCAGCGCGTGGCTGCCGCCCACGCTGGCTGTGCTGGTCTGCGGGCTGCAACTGACCTTTTGGGAGCACGCGGTCGCGGCCACGGGTGAGATGTTCAACCTGCTCCTGTTTGCGTGCCTGGTGCGCGGCTTGTTGGAATTGCGCGCCGACGGAAACAACACCCGGCTGCCGCGCCTCGCCCTGGTGTACGGCTTGGCGGTGGCGAACAATTGGGCGATGGCCGCCTTCGCGCCCCTGTTTTTCTTGGCGGCGGTTTGGGCCGCGCGGGCCAACCCATTCAGGCTGCCGCTGCTGGAACGCGCGCTCGAGCGATTCAACGACCCCAAGCTGTCCCTGTTCGCGCGTTTCCGCCAGGCGCTTCGGCCTTTCCATCCGGGTCTGTGGGCGGGAAGCCTGGGCTGCTTCGTGGCGGGGCTGTGCCTGCTGATGCTACTGCCGCTGCTGGCGAGTTCGGCGGACAACGCGCAAATGGATTTTTGGACGGCCTTGCGCTCGATCCTTCGCAGCTACAAGCGGTTCCTGCTGGCTGTTCCGACTTCCACCGTTCTGCTGCTCTGCCTGGGTTCGGTGCTGCCGGCGTTGTTTATGACGCTTCGCTGGGGCAGCCGCGCGGGCGGCGCGATGGCTGGCGACAAACTCGTCGCCGGCATGTTCCACGGCCTCCACGCCTTTTTCCTGATCGTATGCCTGTGGGCGGCGCTGGACTTGCCGCTCAGCCCGCGCCGCCTGGGCGTGGGCTTTCCCTGTCTGCCGCTCTATTACCTGGGCGCCTTGAGCGCGGGCTACTTCAGCGGCTATTTCCTGCTCGTCTTCGGAACCCCACCTCGCGAACCCCGCGAACCCTGGCGCCAGACGCGCCTGCCCACGCGGGGGGTCAATGTTGCTCTGACCGCTGCCGTCTCGGTGGCGCTGGCGGGAGTGCTGGGACTTATGCTGCACCAGAGCCTGCCGTACATCCTCTGGAGCCGGACCGGCGCGCTGGGAAGCTTGGCGACCCAACTCGAACAGTGCCTCCCGCCTCCGGGCGCGGTGATCTTAAGCGAAGGTTCCTTCGGCCTGCTCTGCCTGGAAACCACCCTGATCCGCCGCAGTCAGCAAACCGCCTACCTCCCGATGGATGTCTCCGTGCTGGATCAGGACCCCGGCTATTTCGACATTCTGCGACAGCGGCATCCTGAGTTCAACCTGGTGCCGCCGCTGCTGCATCTGCCCTCCGATCTGACCAATCCGCCCGTGCGGACGGCCTGGTTCGAGGGCCTGGTCGCGGCGCGCGAGGTTTACAGCCTGCGGCCGCTCTCCGGTTCCATGGGCGAATCTTTCTCCTTCCAGCCCCGCGGGTTATTTTACCAGCTCAAGCCTAGGGCGGCCAATGTGCTGGACCAAGGCCCGCTGCCGCCGGAAGTGCTCGCCGAAAACCGATCCTTCTGGCAAGCCTTCATCGCCCAGCCGCTGCCCGAACTGGTCCGCCACATCCCTTCCCCGGAACAATTGGCCCAGTCCCGCTCCTGGCAGTGGCTTCACCAGGAGGCCGACCGCGGGCCGGAGCGCGACCCCTGGGCGGCAGTCGTTGGCGCCTTTTACTCCCGGGCGCTCGATATCTGGGGCGTCGAACTGCAAAAAGCCGGCTCGCTGCGCGAGGCAGGCGACTGCTTCGCCGCCGCGCTTCAATTGAGCCCCCACAACGCCGCCGCACAGATCAACCGCGACTTCAACCAGGACCTCCAGGCCCGCAAACCCGCCGCCATCCAATCCGCCCGACAAATCGAAGCCCAGCTCGGCAAGCGCCGCTCCTGGAACCAAGTGCTCGCCCTTGACGGCTCCGTTGACGAGCCCAACGCCTGTTGCAAAATGGGCACAATGTTTGCCGAAGCCAATCTGCCCCGTCAGGCCGCGCAGCAATTTGCCCGCGCCCAAACCCTCGCTCCCGGCCAACCCGACGTCGCTCTGCGCCTGGCCGAGCAACTGATCCGTCTCGCCGACTACACCAACGCCCTGGCCGCGGCCAACCAGGCCCTGCAACTCAAACCGCTCGATCCCGACGCCCTGTTCTGGAAAGGCTGCTCGCTCATGCTGCTCAAGGACTACGGGGGCGCCATCCCCCTGCTCAACCAGTCGCTGACCGCGCAGACCAACTCCCGCACCGCCATGACCCTCGCCTTCACCCATGTCCAACTCGGCAACCTCGACGCTGCCCGCCAGGCATACGAGTGCGCTGCCCAATCCGCCACCAACGCCTCCCAGGCCTATTTTCACTTGGCCCAGGTTGCCTATCGCCAGAATGACACCAACGCCGCCATCAAGTACATCGAATTGTATCGGAGCAACACCCCGCCCAATCTTCTCGACGCCCGATTGGTCGATTACATCCTCGCCGAACTGCGCGGCCCAACCGTTGCTGCCGGCAAACCTTAAAATCCCCGCAAAAGGGGATCTCCACCTGAAGCGCCTTGCCATCGCCATCCATTCCTTATGAGCTTGTCCCTGCCCCTGTCCCGCGAGTGCTCAGGCGCGTTTTTCGGCCCGTTTTGCCTTTGACCTCGGGAGGGAGGGCGGGCAGGCTGGGGCAGTCGGCTGAACACCTGAAACACCAGACGGCAATGTTATGACTTCACGTGAACGAGTTCTCGCGGCGCTGAACCACCGGGAACCTGACCGGGTGCCGATTGATTTGTCCGGTCATCGCTCGTCGGGCATCGCCGCCATGGCTTACGCGCGGTTGCGCAATTATCTTGGCCTGCCAAAAAACCCCATTCGGGTCTATGATCCGGTCCAGCAACTCGCGATCGTGGATGAGGACGTGTTGCAGCGGTTTCAGGTGGATACCATCGAGCTGGGCCGCGCTTTCGCGCACGAAGACAAATACTGGGCGGAGTGGGTGTTGCCGGACGGGACGCCCTGCCTGATGCCGGCGTGGGCCAAGCCCGAACGCCAGAACGGCGACTGGGTGCTGCGTTCTGCGCTGACGGGCACCGTCATCGCGCGGATGCCCGAGGGCGTGTGGTATTTCGAGCAGTCGAATTTCCCCTTTCTGGAGCACGAGGACCTGGGCCGGCTGGAAGCCGAGTTTGCCGAGTGCATGTGGTCGGGGGTCGCCTCGCCGCCCGGCCCGGTCGTGGCGGGAGCGGGCGGCGCGGCGGTGCTGGCGGAAGGAGCGCGCAAGCTGCGGCAACAGACCGACCGCGCCATCATCGGGCTGTTTGGCGGCAACCTGCTGGAGCTCGGGCAGTGGTTCTACCGGAACGACAACTTCTTCATGTTGCTGGCCGGGGAACCGGAGCGCGCCCATCGGTTCCTGGACAAGCTGATGGAGATTCACTTGCGCAACCTGGACCGGTTCCTGAGCGCCGTCGCCGCCCATATTGATGTGATCCTGTTCGGCGATGACCTGGGGATGCAGTCCGGCCCGCAGGTGTCGCCCGCGATGTATCGCGAATACTTTCAGCCGCGCGAGCGCGCGATGTGGCAGATCGTCAAGCAACGCGCGCCGCGCCTCAAGATCATGTTGCACTGCTGCGGCGGCGTGCGGGAGCTGCTGCCGGGCCTGATTGACGCGGGGCTGGAGGCGATCAACCCGGTGCAGATCACCTGCCGGGGCATGGAGCCGGGCGGCCTCAAGCGCGACTTTGGGGACCGGCTCACCTTCTGGGGCGGCGGTTGCGACACGCGCGACGTGCTGATCAAAGGGACGCCGGCGCAAGTGCGCGAACACGTGCGCCAGCAGGTGAAGATTTGGCGGCCCGGCGGCGGGTTCGTATTCCAGCAGGTGCATAACATTCTGGCGGACGTGCCGCCCGCCAATATTGTGGCGATGTATGAGGCGGTGGGGGCGGCGTAAGGCGGGAACGTGGTGCATGGTGCGGGCGCGTGATGCGTGACGGGTGAGGCGAGCGGTTTTTGTGTGGCAGGCATGGGGGCGGAGAGGATATAGTAGGCGAAACTTTTTGTGACTCTAGCGGACAAAGTAAAACAAGCCGGCGTGGTGGGCGCGGGCGGAGGAGGGTTCCCGACCCACGTCAAACTGGCGGCGAAAGCCGACACGGTAATTGCCAACGGCGCGGAGTGCGAGCCGCTGCTGCATAAAGACGCGGTCGTGATGGAGAAGCAGGCCGCTGAGTTGGTCCGGGGCATGCAACTGGCAATGGAATCGGTGGGCGCCAAGGCCGGCATCATCGGCATCAAAGCGAAGAAGAAGCTCGCGGTGGAGGCCGTCACCGCTGCGTGCAAAGGCACCGCGCTGCGGGTGCAGTTGCTGGGCGATTATTACCCGGCGGGCGACGAATACGACCTGGTGTATGAGGTCACCGGACGGCTGATTCCGCCGGCGGGCATCCCGATCCAGGTTGGGGTGGTAGTGAACAACGTGGAGACGTTCGTGAACATCGCCGCCGCCGCCGAGGGCAAGCCAGTGACGCATAAATGGCTGACCATTGCCGGGGCGGTGCGCTCGCCCGCGACGCTGCGCGTGCCGGTGGGCACGACCTACCGTGACTGCCTCGCAGCGGTGGGCGGGTTGACCACGGACGATCCGGTGCTCTGCATCGGCGGGTTGATGATGGGCGAGACCACGGACGATCTCGACGCGCCCATCACCAAGACCGCCACGGGGGTGGTGATCCTGCCGCGCGACCATCACGTCATGGAGCGCAAGCTCAAGCCCAACAAAGTGCAGGCCAAGATCGGCAAGTCGGCCTGCGACCAATGCCGCTACTGCACCGAGTATTGCCCGCGGTTCCTGCTCGGCTACGCGGTCGAGCCGCACCAAGTGATGCGGAGCCTGGCGTTCACGGCCACGGGGGCGGAGTATTGGAACCAGTGGGCGGCGATGTGCTGCTCTTGCGGGCTGTGCACCCTTTTCGCTTGCCCGGAGGAATTATACCCCAAAGAGGCCTGCGACGACTCGAAGGCCGAGATGCGGCGGGCGAATGTGAAATGGTCCGGGCCAACGACCGTGAAACCGCACGCGATGCGGGATGGCCGCCAGGTTCCCATTAAGACCCTCACGCGGAAACTCAACGTGCATGACTACGATCTGCCGGCGCCGCTGTGGACGGGCCGGCTCGAGCCGGGCCGGCTGGTGCTCCCGCTCAAGCAAAGCGCCGGTTCGCCCTGTCAGCCCAAAGTGAAGGCCGGCGAACGGGTCTCGGCGGGGCAAATCATCGCTGAGCCGGCCCCGAATGCGCTGGGCGCGAACCTGCACGCGCCGCTGGCGGGAACCGTGCGGGAAGTCACCAGCCAACAGATTGTTCTCGAAAGATAATATATGATGGAAAAGTCAATCGGCTTGATAGAGCTGTCCAGCGTCGCTGCCGGATTCGAGGTCGCGGACACGATGTTGAAGGCGGGCAACGTGCGCTTGCTGTTGTCGCGCTCGATTTGTTCGGGCAAATACATGGTGCTGATCGGGGGCGATACCGCGGCGGTGGAGGCGGCAGTGGCCGCCGGGGCGGAAACCGCCAACGGTTGTCTCATTGATCAGTTCGTCATCTCGAACGTGCATCCCGAGGTGTTTGTCGCGCTCGGCCGGACGCAACCAGTGCAGCCGGATGGCGCACTGGGGATACTCGAGTCGTTCAACGTTGCCACGCTGATCGAAGCGGCGGATGCGGCGGCCAAGGCTGCCAGCGTGACCCTGCTGGAGGTGCGGCTGGCGATGGCGCTGGGCGGCAAAGCGTTTTGCACTATGACCGGCGACGTCGCCTCCGTGCAGGCCGCGGTCGCCGCCGGGCGACAGGTCATCAGCGAGGCGGGCGTGCTGGTCAATGCGGTCGTCATTTCCCGCCCACACCCGGACGTCTATCGCGAAGTTGTCTGAACGGCAGAGCGCTCATCCATTGCACGCCGGACCCGGACCTGCTGCGTGCCGAGCTGCTGCACGAGTTGTTCGAGCAACAGGCTGAGGCCAGTGCCGACAAGATCGCCCTGGTCTGCGAGGACAAGCGGATGACCTACGGCGAGCTGGAGCGCCGGGCCAACCAGTTGGCGCGGTTCCTCCGGAGCCGCGGCGTGCGGCGCGGCGATTGCGTCGGCCTTTGGCTGGGGCGCGCGATGGACGCGTATGTCGCGTTGCTCGGCATCCTGAAAGCCGGCGCGGCCTATGTGCCGCTGGACCTGGAGTATCCCGCCGAGCGAGTGAGCTTTATCCTCTCTGATTGCCAGGCCCGGGCGTTGGTAACCACCAGCGAGCTGGCGATGCAGATCGGTGGATTCCGTGGTCAGGTTTTCGCGCTGGATGGACTGCAAAAGGAGATGGCCGGTCAAAGGGGTGATCAGTTGGGACGCGCAGACACCGGCGCAACGCCGGAGGACCTTTGTTATGTGATCTACACGTCGGGCACCACCGGGAGGCCGAAAGGCGTGGAGATCGAACACCGCAGCGCCTGCCACCTCGTGCGGGCCGAGGGGAAGCTTTTTCAGGTCCAGCCCCGCGACCGCGTCTATCAGGGGTTCTCCCTGGCGTTCGATGCCTCGGTTGAGGAAGTGTGGTTGGCGTTCTTCGCCGGGGCGACACTGGTGGTCGGCACGAAGGAAATGGTCCGGAGCGGGGCGGCCCTTTCACGAATGCTGGCCGACGCCGGGGTGACCATCTTGTCGTGCGTCCCCACGCTGCTTGCCATGATGGACGAAAACATTCCCACGGTGCGTCTGCTGATTTTGGGCGGCGAAACCTGCCCGCCCGACCTGGCGAAGCGCTGGTGGCAACCCGGGCGCCGCCTCTTCAACACTTACGGGCCGACCGAAGCCACCGTTATCGCCACTTGCGCCGAATGCCATCCGGACGAGCCGATTACCATCGGCCAACTGGTGCCGAACTACTCGGCCTGCATTCTCGACGAACATCTCCGTCCTGTCCCGGCAGGCGTGGCCGGGGAATTGTGCCTCGGCGGGGTCGGGCTGGCGCGCGGTTATCTGGGGCGGCCCGAGTTGACGCGGGAGAAGTTCATTTCCCTCGCCGGAGACGATGGACCTGCGCAGCGTCTCTATCGCACCGGCGATCTCGCCCGCTGGACTCCCGATGGCAGCAAGCTGGAGTTTCTTGGCCGCCTCGACAGCCAGGTGAAAATTCGCGGTTTCCGGGTCGAGCTGGCGGAGATCGAGTCGGTGCTGATGGAATGCCCCGGCGTCCAGGCCGCGGCGGTGGCGCTGCGCGAGGACGTGCCGGCCGTCCAGCAACTCGTCGCCTATATTGTGCCGCAGCCGGCAACTCCGTTCGATGAGAACGCCATCCGCGCGATACTGCGCGCACACTTGCCGGCTTACATGATTCCGGCGCTGCTGGAAACGCTCCCCCATTTGCCCACGCTCGCCAGCGGCAAGGTCGATCGCAAGAACTTGCCCGCGCCCGGCGCACGGCCAGCGGACGGGCGGCGCGACCTTGTGCCACCCCGCACCGGTCTGGAGAAGCAAATAGTGGCGGAGTGGGAAAGGCTCTTCGCGCCGACGCCGGTGTCGGTGCGGGACGACTTCTTCCTCGACCTGGGCGGCCATTCGTTGCTGGCGGCGCGCATGGTCTCGGAGTTGAGGAGAAGTCCGGCGCTCCGGCAGCTTTCAATGCTCGACGTGTACCAACATCCGACGGCCGAGAAATTGGCGGCGCACTTCGAGCCGCCCCAAACCGGGGAGGGCGAGCGTCCCCGCGAGCCCAAACGTCTCCACAAATCAAGGCTCGCGGAGACGCGCGCCCTCCCGCAGAGGCACCTTCGAGACGAGACCGCCACCGCCGAATCCTTCCAGCCGGTGCCATTCTGGCGGCACTTCTTCTGCGGGGCCGCGCAGTCGGTCAGCCTGCTGGTCATCCTGAGCTTCTTTGCCTTGCAATGGCTGGCGCCCTATCTCACCTACACCGTGCTGATCGAGGAGGAATACGACTTCCTCGAAGCCATCCTCGGCGCGTTCGCCAGCCTCATCGTGCTGTATCCGCTGATGCTGGCGATTCCGATTGCGGTAAAGTGGATTGTGATTGGCCGTTACCGCCCGGGGGCGTATCCGCTGTGGGGCGCCTTTTACTTCCGCTGGTGGTTTGCGACGACCATCGAGGCGGCGGTTCCGGTCGGCTACCTGGCCGGCACCCCGCTGCTCAATATCTATCTTCGGCTGATGGGGGCGAAGATTGGTCCCAATGTGCATCTGGCCAGCGATGCGTTCGCCACCTACGACCTGCTCGCCATCGGCGAGGATTCCAGCATCAACGACGACTCGAACCTGCTGGGCTACACCGTTGAGAACGGCCAGTTGAAGCTCGGACGCATCACCATCGGCAAGCGGTGTTTCGTCGGCGCGCGGTCCGCTGTGCGCGAGAACAGCGTCATGGAGGATGACTCGGCCCTGGAAGATCTGTCGCTGCTGCCGAGCGGCTCCGTCATTCCGCGCGGGGAGACGTGGCTCGGGTCCCCCGCCCGCCCAGCAGTGGGGCCGGCGTCT
>JBEKJO010000044.1:0-35892 GCA_050011195.1 Verrucomicrobiota bacterium
CAGTTCGACATCGAGGTTTCGCTGGGCGACATCACCAAAGGCCCCACCATCACCCGCTATGAGCTGCATCCCGCCCCCGGCGTGAAGCTCGAGAAAATCACCGCCCTCAACAACAACCTCGCCGCCGCCCTCAAAGCCGAGCGCATCCACATCCTCGCCCCCGTCCCCGGCAAAAGCTCCGTCGGCGTCGAGGTGCCAAACCCGGTCAAAACCATCGTCATTATCCGCGACCTGCTCGACTCCGACGACTGGCGCAACACCAAAGCCCGCATCCCCCTGGCCTTGGGCAAGGACGTTTACGGCCACCCCATCATCGCGGACCTCTCGGAGATGCCGCACTTGCTCATCGCCGGCAGCACCGGCTCCGGCAAATCGGTTTGCATCAACGCCATTATCACTTCCCTGCTTTACCGCTTCTCTCCCGATCAGCTCCGTTTCGTTATGATTGACCCGAAGGTGGTCGAGCTGCAGCAATACAACACCCTCCCCCACCTGGTCGTCCCCGTCGTCACCGACCCGAAGAAAGTCATCCTCGCCCTGCGCTGGGTGGTCAACGAGATGGAGAAACGCTACCAAATCTTCGCCCGCGTCGGCGTCCGCAATATCCTTTCCTTCAACTCGCGCCCCAGGAACAAGCCCCTGCCGCCCCGCGAACCCGAACTCCCCCTCTCGGCCAAGAAAGAAAAGGTCGAGCCGGGCGCCGACGGCTTCGCCGTCGAGGTGGACGAAGAAATCGTCGTCCCGCGCGAGGAGGACATCGTCATCCCCGAAAAACTCAGCTATATCGTGGTCATCATCGACGAGCTGGCGGACCTGATGCTCGTCGCGCCCGCTGACGTCGAGATGGCCATCGCCCGTATCACCCAGATGGCCCGCGCCGCGGGCATCCATTGCATCGTCGCCACCCAGCGGCCCAGCGTGGATGTCATCACCGGCGTCATCAAGGCCAACATCACCGCCCGCATCGCCTTCCAGGTCGCGGCCAAGGTGGACTCCCGCACCATTCTCGACGCCATGGGCGCCGACAAGCTTCTCGGCAAAGGCGACCTCCTCTATCTGCCGCCCGGCTCGGCCAAGCTGATCCGCGCCCAAGGCTCCCTCATCACCGACCAGGAAATCCAGAGCATCGTGGATTTCATCGCCAAACAGGCCAAGCCCAGCTACGAGCTTGAAATCCACCAGCAACTCTCCCGCGCCGGCAATGGCTTCGATGATGACCAAGGCATCGACGAGGACGAGGAGATCATCCAGCAGTGCATCGAAGTCATCCGCAGCGAGCAAAAGGCCAGCGTCTCCCTCCTCCAACGCCGCTTGCGCCTCGGCTATGGCCGCGCCGCCCGCATCATGGATGAGCTTGAGAACCGCGGCATTGTCGGCCCCAGCAAAGGCGCCGAACCACGCGACATCCTGATCGACCTGGACGGCGGCGGCGCCGATGGCCGCCCACCCCAAGGTGCGGCCTGAACCCCAAAGTCCGAACTCTCCACAAATCCCGGCTTCCGCCCTCAACACCGGTGAGGCAACCAGCTTTCCGTCGTTTAACCCCTGTTTTGCATTTCGATAACGTTAACGATACCCCCAAATACCCGGATTAACCTAAACGGAGCAGTTTAACCACAGAGAAACAGGCGGTTGGGCAAACGAGGGCGACCACTTGGCGGGTGAAGACCCTCCCTTTCCCGACCTCCTTTCCGTTCTTTGTGCTCTTTGTGGTTGGCCAATTGCTGTTGGATCGAACCATTCTCCGAGTTCGGGTTTCGGCCTTCTTTCGGGTTTCGGCTTTCGGCCTTCGGATTTCAGGGTTGCGGGACATGTGCTCCCCTCAACCGGCCGGACTTTAGAGCAGCCCTGCCCGCAACCAGCCCCCCACTTCTTCATGGACACGCCGCGCGACTTCCTTTAGCATTGGGTATTAAGGCGCTCTTGAATTGCAGATTCAAGATTGGCCGCGAAGACTTTGGGGACTGGATATAGTATGAACGCAGAGCTCGAAGCTTTCTTTGCCGCCGCCCGAAATGCCCCGGTGCCGCCGCAAACTGAGTCCGCTCAGCGACGCCAGGAGCGGGCGGATTTTCCGCGTCGGTTTCTGGCAAAGGCCGACTCCACGCTGAAGTCCATTTTGGACTCCACGGCAGCGACGCTGCAGAAGCACGGCTACGGCGCCACGGTTGAGTTGGTCCGCGACCAGAGCGGCTCGGACCCGAACAGCTTCCCTTACCTCGTTCTCCACTTCTCGCCCCAGCCCTGCTCGCCGGCGGACCTGGGCTACATCTACACGCTGGCCGGCGCTTCCGTCAGCTTCATCTGCCGCCGCAACGATCTGTGCGTCGAAGCCGTCGTCGCCCACCCGGCTGGCCGCGGCGTCGAGCGCCGAGTCAACTTCTCCACCCTGGCCCTTGGGGATTTAACCCCCGAGCGCGTGCGGCGAATCGTCACCGACGCCGTGAAGCAAATCGTCAGGCTATAAACGCGATGAACCTGCCCTTCATTTCACCTCAAGCTGGCTTGCACGCTATTGGGCCGAACGGTTTAGCCGTATCCATGCAGTAGGAAATGGGGAGCGCACGCGCCCTCGCGTGCCGTTTTCCGCGCCCTCGCGGAAAACAGGCGGGGCTTCCACGGCTCACCGTTTGATGACCGGTGCCAGCCTGGTTCCGACCGGCGAGGGCGCGTGTGCTCCCCGAAACGAACTGCATAGCTACGGTTTAGTTGCCGCCTCAAGAACCGCACTACTTGACTTCGCATTCAATCGCCGTCGCCGAGAGCGCCGGCAGGATTACCGGGTTTTGGGGCGGCGCTTGGGAGACGGTTTTGACGCGGTCAGGCGCTTCCCAATGATTCATAACATCGCGCTGGCGGGCGTCGAGCGTATCGCACGAGACCTCGGCGCTGGCCGCGCGGACTGCCCCGACAAAGCCGTCAAACCGATAAGAGAACTCGACCGGCGCCGTTCCGGGATTGACGGCGAAGAGGCAGAGAGACTTGCCGTTGGGCGAAGCGCAGGCGAAGAGGTCCAGGGCGCCGTTGGATTGCTCGAGCCGCAGCGGGATGGGCCTGGCATGGCGCGCGTAGAGTTGCATCACGTAAAAACTGGGGCGCTTGAGCAAACCCGCCGGCGAGGTCTCGATAATGGCGCCGGCATAGCTGTTGGCCAGGTTGGACCGGCAGGCAATTTCGGCCTTGTCCGAATGGCGCATCAGCACGTGGAGGTAGCGCGCGTTCAGCAAGGCCGACTCGAGCGTCAGCATTTTCCCGCGCCCCAATCCCCAGTCGCCGCCGGTGACATTCCATTCGGTCACCGCAATTCTGATTTGCGCGCAGCCCGGCGTAGTATCGATTATCCGCGAGAGGTTGGCGAATTCCCGGTCGCACCCGGCAAAATCCGCCGTGTAATGGTGCGGGCCGACGTAGGCAAGGTCCTTGCCGACGCGATCGAGCAACTTCTGCGTGGGGAACGAGGCCATGAGAAGGACGCCTGGATCGGCCTCTTTCATCGCCCGGACGAACTCGCCGAAGCGTCCAAGATAGTTTTCATTGTCGCCGCTGATTTCATTTCCCACCTGCCAGTACTTTACGTGATAGGGTGCGGCATGGCCGTTGGCGGCGCGTTTCGCTCCCCAAAGTGTGTTCGTTTCGCCGTTGCAGTAGGCGACGAGGTCGGCGGCGCTCTCCGGGCCGTCCGAGAAACTGAGGCAAATCAGAGGTTCGACGCCCGCCAGCTCGCAGAACTGGCAAAACTCGTCAATCCCCACGTCGTTGGGATCAATGCGGCCCCAGGGCTTGTTCGGAAACGGCGTGCGCCGGTCGCGGCTGCCAATGCCCTCCTTCCAGCGGTATTCACCCGGGTCGCAAGCCGAGCCGCCCCAGCGCACGATGGCCGGATGAACGTCCTTGATGGCTTGCACCACATCCGGGCGCCAGCCCATAAGATTATCCGCCGGCATCAGAGACAGCTTGTCGGCCCACGCGCTGCCTTCGCCTTCCAGGCGAAGCTCGAAGACGACGCGGTCGGTCTGGCCTTTGGAGGTTAAATGTGCCGAATACTTATGCCATTGGGCTCCTAAACCCGGTAGGGACGCGTTCCACCGCGTCCCTGCCGGATTCAGCGGGAGTTTGGCGGAGGCCAGGGTCATCCAGTCGCCGGTGGGCAGCAGGGTTTTCAACAGGACGGCAGCCGCCAGCTTCGGCGAGTCCGCCCGGAACCAACCGGAGAACTCATAAACCACCCCCCGCTTCACGGCGAGGCCGGACTGGGTCAGGCTGGCCGGGTGATGTCGTGCGGCGGTGAGCCGGGCGCTGCGGGCGCCGTTAAAGGGGTTTTCGGTGTCGCGGCTCCAGGTCGGGTTGGGGTCCCATTCCCGGTCGCAGAAATCGGGCTTGCCATCGTAGTAGGACCAGTTGGCCGCGCGGTTGACCCCTTCAAACGAACGGTCATTCAACATCTCGGCCCACATGCCTGGCACTACGTCATCCAGCAGCTCTACGAAATTCCCGAACAGCATGGGGCTGATGCGTCCGCCGTGAAGCGGTTGCGAGTGGATCACCGCGGCGGTTTCGGCGCCTTCCGACAAAAGCTGGAAAGGATGAAAGCAAAGGAAACTGAGAATAAGCACGTGGGGATGGATTTTGCGCCCAAGCAGGCAATCAGTTCCAATTGACGGGCCAGGCGGCGGTCCATAGGATGAAGACGTCATGCTGAAACGGTTAAGCCTGCCTGCGACCGGAGCGCAATCTTATTCTCTCGCACTTGCGTGCCTTCTGCTGCTGGCTTCTCTGGTAACGGCACTGGGCCGCCTGAGCGGTCGCGCCCATTCCGTGGCTGGCGCGCCCTTTGATTTGCAGAAGTTCATTGATACGGAGTTAAAGGCGGGCAAGAAACGGATCGTGGTGCCGCCCGGACGGTATCGGGTCGCACCCAAACAATCGGCGCATCTGAGCTTCAAGGACCTAACCAACATCGTGATTGTGGCCTCCGGGGTGGAGATGATTTGCACGGAGACGACGCGGGCCGTCAATTTCGAGAACTGCCGCGATGTTCGTCTCAAAGGCATGACGATTGATTACGATCCGTTGCCGTTCACGGAGGGACGCATCACCGCTTTGGCGTCCGATAAGAGCTGGGTTGAATTCGAGATCATCGAAGGCTACCCGGACAACAAGCTGGAACAGCGCATTGAAATCTATGATCCGGCCACTCGCGAGCTGCGTCGCGAGATGACCGGTTGGGAGGAGGGGTTTGAAGCCCGCGGCAACCATCGTTACCGCATCTCCAAATCGAAAGGCTATCGCTACCGGAAAGAATGGGACACGGAAGAGGCGGGCGATATTCTGGTGACGAACCAGCGCTCGGCCGCCGGCACGGGCGACCATGCCATCGTGGCCGCGCGTTGCACGGGGTTGCGGCTGGAGGAGGTAACGTTGTATGCAGCGCCTTGCTTTGGGTTCCTGGAGCATCTGTGCGATGGGTCCACCTATTACCGCTGCAAGATTAACCGCCGCCCATTGGCGGAGGACCCGGTCAAGCGCGGGTTTCCGCGCCTGCGTTCGCTCAACGCCGACGCCTTTCACAGCATCGAGGCGGTGAAAGGCCCGGCGATTATCGAGTGCGTTGCCAAGTTCCAGGGGGACGATTGTGTCAACATCCACGGCACTTACCATTTGGTGACGGCGAGTCATGAGAATGAACTGCGGGTGGCGGTCGCCGCCGGGGGGCGTCTGACGATTGAACCGGGCGACGAGGTGGAGTTTCTGCCTTATGAAGGCAAACGTCCGGCGGATGCCAGGGCGGTGAAAGCCGAGCCGGATGCGCCCCTGACGGAGACGGAATGGGCGTTCATAGAGAAGTCGCAGATGGATGCCTCCCTCCACCAACGCCTGCTCAGCAGCCAGGCCCGGGTCTTTAAGCTCACGCTGGATCGAGCGGTGCCGCTGCCGATGGGCTCGGGGGTCTGCTCGGGCAACCGCGTGGGCAACGGCTGCCTGGTGACGGACTGCGACTTTGGCTTCAATCGTTCACGCGGCATTATCATCAAGGCCAGCCGGGCCAAGGTCATCGCCAACAGGATTAGTCATAGTTGGATGACGGCGGTGCTGGTGGCGCCGGAGTTCTTCTGGTGGCATGAGGCGGCGAGTTCGAGCGATGTGCTGATTGAAGGCAATGGGATTCTCGGCTGCCGCTGCCCCGCCATCGAAGTCGTCGCCCCGGGCGCCAATGGCCAACCGCTCCCCAGCGGCGCCCACCGCAACATCACGATCCGCCGAAATACTATTGCTCAATCCGTCTGGCCGAATATCCGTGTGACCTCCACGGACGGGCTGGTGATCCTGGGCAACCGGCTGACGCCGGCGGAGCCGGAGCGGTTCGTGCCACCGCTGCCGGCGCGCTGGGATTGGGGGACCAACCCGCCAGCGGCCATACTCACTGAATCCTGCGACCAGACCAAGGTGCAATCTTCCCTGGCGAAGCGCCGCTAAGGCAGGAGATTGTTGGCGATGATTTGCTTGGAGGAGGTCATGTTGTTGATGATTCCGCCCGCCTCGAAGCTGTTGGCGGTGATGATGGCTCGCTGAACCGTGTTGTCGAGCTGTAGGCCGGTGCTGCCGGGCAGGAATTGGCAGCCGTTCACCGTTACGGTCGTGCAATTGGCCGCCCAGACGAAGGTGGCAGAAGCCGTGGCGGAGCGGTAGAACATGCAGGCGTTAAGCATTACGTTTGCCCCTTGAGTGATCTTCACCCCCTGGGCGGCGTTGACGTGCCATTTGCCGCCGGTAATCGTCACCTGCGCATTAGTGCCGTCAATGACGGCTCCGTAGCTGTTACAATCCCAGTCCCCGGCCGTGATGTTGACCGTATGATCGCCGGTTATGGAGACTCCGGTGCTGGCCTGGTCGGAGCAGCAGTCCAACAGGCTGCCGGTGAAGGTGCCGCCGCCCGCGTCGGTGTCGGTATAGATTTCCACGCCCGTTGGGACCAGGTAGCTCACCAGGCCGTTGAAGGTGCCGCCGTCAATTCGCCCCAGGCGGAAGGCGGAGCCGGTGGACAGATGGGAATTGCACCAGACTTCGATGTGATGGAATTGGACAAAGTCGTAGGCTTTGCTGATTTGAACGCCGACGTTCATGGGCTGGACGATGAAGATGTCCGAGAATCTGGCCCGGCCGGGGGTGGCGTTGCTGAGGGTGGTGATGGCGTCATAAGGGTACTGGATGCGGACACTGGAGAGAGTCACGCCTTGTCCCTGGAGGCTGATGGCCGGGGCAATCGAGTTGGATGGGGAGCCGCTGTCGTAATCGAGCGCAATACCATGAACGCTCGAGCCGTCCTGAAGGATCAGACCGGGTTCAGTGTAGTGGCGGAGCAACAAAGTAGGCATCGGCATGGAGTCCGCCGGCCAGCCGCCGGCGAACTTTCCGAGAAGCTCCAACTGGTTCAGGGTGAGCGTGGCCTTGATGACGTATTTGCCCATCGGAACATAGACGCCGTTCTGGTTGAGCGATTGGGCGGCCGCAATGGCGTTTGTAAAGGCAGCGGTGTCATCGGTGACCCCGTCGCCTTTCGCGCCGTAGTCACTGACGCTAACGTCGGCGAGGGAGGTTTGCGCCCGCAGCCAGGCCGGACTGCCGAAAAGGGCGATGGCGCTCACAAGGATGCCTGCGAGTGCTCGATACCGGGACGCCGGTGGAGTTGTTTGTTTGGAAGAGGTTTTCATTTTCATATACTTTGCATTTGCCTGGTTGCGCTGGGGACCGGGAGAGAAGGTGGCGGGCTACGGCGGCCCCAACCGGAAAAACTGCTCTCCGCTGTTGGTGGCGGGCAGGCTGAGGTTGAACGTCCCATTGTTAGTTTGGGCGGCGTTAGTTACTGGCAGCCATAGGATGGGCGGACCCAGGTTTGTGGCCGCATACACCGTGTGAATGGAGGCCCAGCCCGGCCAGGATAACACCAATTGGTCGCTGCCCCCGGGCAGGCTCACGCTCAAAGCCAGCGGGTTGGGCGTAGCGCTGACCTGGCTGGAATTGTCGCTCTCGCCGCTCGCCCGCAGCGCCGATACGACGTAATAGTAAGTGGTGCCGTTGGCCAAGCCGGTGTTGGTAAAGACGGTGGCCGCCGTGGTGGCAATGGTCGTATAGGAACCGCCGCTCGTGAGGGCCTGTTTGACGTTGTAGTTGGTCGCTCCCAGCGCAGTCGCCCAGCTTAACACCACCTGCCCATTACCCGCGACCCCGACCAGGCCGGACGGCGGACTGGCAGTGATGAGATTGTTTGCGAGGATGACCTGGGTCGAGGTCATCAGGTTGGAGATGCCCCCATCCTCAAAGCTGTTGCCGGAAATGATCGCCCGCGTCACCCCGCTGCCAAGCTGAAGGCCGGTGCTGCCGGGCAGGAAATCAGAGCCATTGAGCGTCACCGTCGTGCAATTATCCACCGACACCAGGGGCGCGGAAACCGCGGCCGGCCGGCTGAACTGGCAGGCCGCGATGAGGACATTGGCGGCGCGGTTGACCTTGATCGCCTGAGCGCTGTTGGCTTGCCAGCGGTTTCCTGTCAGGATGACCTGGGCATTGGTGCCGTTGATGACGGCGCCATAATTGAGGTTGGCGAAGTTGCCGCCCGTGAGTTTTACCTTGTGATCGCCCGTGACCGTGACGCCCGTGCCGCAGGCGACGGTCGCGCAACCCGCCAGGCTGCCCGTGAACGTGCCGCCGCCCGAATCGGTATCGGTGTAGAACTCCAACCCCGTGGCGCAATTGGAGGCCAGCAGGCTGGTCCAACTGCCCTCACTGACGCGCCCAAAACGGAAGGCGGATCCGAGAGACATCGCGCCATTGCACCACACCTCAATATGGTGGAATTGGACATAATCATAGGCTTTGCTGATTTGCAGACCCACGTGCGCCGGCTGGACAATGAGAATATCGGAGAACCTGGCCCGTCCCGGAGTGGCCGAATCCAGGGTGGTAATCCCATCGTAAGGGTTTTGGATGCGAAGACTGGTCAGCGAGAGGCCATTGCCCTGGAGACTGATGGCGGGTGCATTCGTCGTTGCCGGGGTCCCACTATCGTAATCGAGGGCGATGCCGTGCACGCTGGCGCCGTTCGTGAGTATCAGGCCAGGCTCGTTGTAGTGCCGAATCAGCAACGTTGGCAACGGCAGGTTTTGTGCCGGCCACCCGCCGGCCAGTCTGCCAATGAACTCCAGTTGGTTGAGCGTGAGCGTTCCGCTAAGCACGTATTTTCCCGGCGGCACATAGACACCATTTCGTCCTTCAGAGTGGGCGGCTGCGACCGCGCTTTGAAAAGCGGCGGTATCATCGGTCAGCCCGTCGCCTTTCGCCCCGTAGGCACTGACGCTGAGGTCATCGATTTGGGAATTGAGGTATGCGAGGATCACCGTTAAGGCCGCCGAACTGGTGGCGGCCGTCAGCGAGTTGCTCACGATTACGGTATATGTGCCCGCATTGGTCAGTCCCAGGTTGGTAATCGTCAGCGTCGCGCTGGACGAACCCCATATCTTTCCGCCATCGGCGAGTGTGCTCCCATTGAACTGCCACTGATAAGTCAATGGACTGACATTCGTCGCCCCCGCCACCGCCCCCACGACAAAAGTCGCCGCCGTTCCAACGGCGTTGGTGCTGCCCGCCGGCGGGGTCACGATCTCCGGCGCTCCGGTTACATAACTCCAGCTATCCCCGATCCTCAAGTCGCCAACCAGCAGCGACCCCCACAAGGTTTGGCCGGAACGCGCCAACAAAAAGAAATCGGCCGCCGTGACAAGCTGGGCCGCGGCGCTGGAAGTGCTGAAGGTTGCAGTGGGCGTCGGCGGGGCTGCGGTCCCGAAACTGGCGGCCGGCGGGTTTACCCACATGTTCGCCACGTCGGGAGCGCCGTTGATGCCAAACTCATAGTCAATCACCACGAACAGCACAGAGGAGGTGGCATGGCCGCCGGCATCGTAGGCCGCCACCGTGCCGGAGTCGCTGGCGTCTTGAATGCCGATGGCGTAGCTCGTCGAGGAACCGCTCGTGGCGCTGTTGCCCTTCAAGAATAGCTTCATGGCCCGGGAGGGAAGCGATACGCTTTGGTCACCCGCGTTGGTGGCGAATCCGCCGAAATAGATGGGGGAGGCGGAGTTCAAATTGCCCAGGCTTGGGATGGCCAGAAGGAACGAGGCATAGACCTTGTTGGTTGCCACGTTGTTGGGGTCGGCTCCCACGGCCCGTGAAAGCTGGAGTGCGGCGCTATAGCCGCTCACCCCTGCCGCCGTCCCCGGCAGGCTGGCCGCATGGGACGCCGGGGGCGCGGGGAAGCCGCCAGGGAACCCGGTGTACGCCAGGTTGCTGTTGACGCACATCACTTGCGCCGCCGAACTGCCGCTGCCGCCATTCCACAGCGACCAGCCTTCACCCAGAGCGTTGGTCTGGTGGTAAAGTCCGGAACCTGCGGTGTAGGCCGTCCCGCCGCTGGCCGTGGCGGCAGTGAACGGCTCGAAGCTCGGGAAACCCCAAGCGACCGGCACGAGAGCCGCTAGCAACAAACCAACGAGAGTGGCAGGCGCGGCATGCCGGCTTGCCACCCGGCAGGAAATCCCAGTCACGGACTTGCGTGCCATGGGTCAGACAGAGGAGGGGGGCGGCCTGGAAGTGAACAGCCTTCCGCCCCGGAGAACCGTCGGCAGGCCGCTGGCACTGCTACTCTTGATTGATTCAGCATGGAGACCGAATACCAAGTGGCGATAATCTACCACCACTTGGTGAGCGCCATAAACTTCCGTCTTCCCTGCCCGATTGTCAATGTCGGATTAACGCCGGGTAGCAAGACACTGCCGGGTCTGGAAGGCGATACTGGCTGATGTCGGCCCCGGTGAGGTCAACTCGACGCGCCTGCTTGCCCGCGCAGTTCCTCCATCATCGCCACTAGGTTCTCCGGCGGCACATCGGGTGGGACGCTGTGAGATGGCGCAAAGATATAACCGCCCGCGCGGCCGGCCTCGATGAGCCGGCGCGTTTCGCGGCGAACCTCGTCGGGCGTGCCGAAGGGCAGCACCCGCTGAATGCTCATGCCGCCGTGAAAAGCTAGCCGCCCGTGGTACTGCTTCTTGAGGGCAAAGACGTCCATCGTCTCCGGCTGAAATGGGTTGAACACGTTCAGGCCGATCTCGATCAGCTCATCGAAAAGCTCCGCCACGCAGCCGCACGAATGCAGGCAGACGCCTCGGCCGGCGTTGCGGACGGCGGCGAACATGCGGGCGAGGCGCGGCTTGAAGAAGTGCCGCCAGTGCTCGCGGCCCATGATCAGCCCGGTCTGCGAGCCGTAGTCATCGCCGAAATAAACCGCTTCCACGCCGAGCGCCAGTGCCCGGCGGATTTGCGCGAGGTTGTGCTCGACAATCGCGTCGAGCAGCCTTGCGACGAACTCCGGCCGCTCGATCATGTCCATGAGCAGGTCGGTCATGCCGCGCATCGTCCAAGCCCGTTCGTAGAGCGAGAAGCCGAGCTTGTAGCGGCTGAACCGGTCGGGATGCGCCGCAAGCTGCCCGGCGATGCCCGCATACCACGCCTCGTTGTTGGGATCGGGCCACTGGTAGCGCGCCAGATCGCGCGGGTCCTTGAGCGGCCAATCGCAGGGCGTGCCGATGTCCTTGTCCACGGAGGTGTCGAACACGACGCCATAAGCATCGCCGTAGCCGTTCGGATGCGGCTCGGCGAAGCGTCGTTTCGGGGAGCCGACATCCAGAAAGTGCGAGCCGATAAAGCCGGACAGGTCGTCCGTGCCCAGGTACTCCCCAACGCGCTGCTGGCAGGCCTTCGTCATGTCCCAGGCCCAGGGGACATAGGGAGGCGGGCGGAAGGCAAGGGCTTCGAGCACTACGTCGCGTTTCGTCGCGCCCGTCTTTGGCCTTTTGGACGGCATAACCGATTCACCATGTATATTTTATTGCCTATTGTTCGTCAATGCTTCAGTAGAACAGTCCGTGAAAATGAAATCTGCCATCATTGCCCTTGCTTCCGTTCCGCTGTGGTGGGCGGCCACCGCCACCAGCCAGATTCTTCCCGCCCGGCCACCCGGCGCCGGTTCGCATTCGGGCGCGGTGCCCGCCTTCATCCGGGGACCGGCGCGCTTCCAAGTGCTCGCTTCGGCATTGGTTCGGCTGGAGTACTCGCCCTCCGGCGCCTTCGTGGACGCGCCGAGTGTGGCGGTAATCAATCGAACTGACTGGCCTCAAACTCCGGTCCAAAGCCGCGAGGAAGGGGGCTGGTTCATCCTCAGCACGGAGGTTTTTAGCCTGCGCTACAAGCTCGATTCAGGCCCTTTCACGACCAACAATCTCAGTATCGAATGGCGGGACAGCTCCGGCACGCACCAATGGAAACCGGGCGATGCCGACAACCAGAATCTGGGGGGCGTCCCCGCCAGTCTGGACAACCGCAGCACCAAGGCAGTCACGGACCCGGGTCCGCTAAGCCGCAAAGGCTGCCACCTGCTCGATGACAGCAAGACCGCCCTCTTCGACCAGGCCGCCGACTGGGTTAAGCCGCGGCGGGTAAAGGACGGGCTGGATTGGTTCTTCCTGGCCTATGGGACCGACTACAGGTCAGCCTTGGCCCAATTGTCGAAGCTGGTCGGACCGGTTCCTATGTTGCCACGTTACGTGTTTGGTTCCTGGTTCGGTTCACGGGCCGGCTACTCGGGGGAGGAGTGGAAGATGATAGTGAAGCAGTTCCGCGACGAGCAACTGCCGCTGGACATGGTGGTGATTGACTCGGACTCCAAGACCAAGATGGTTTGGACCGGTTATGACTGGGACCTCGAACAGATGCCGGACCCGCCCGGCTTTTTCGCGTGGATGAAGCGCCAGGGCATCAAGGTGACGGTCAACGAACATTACGGCGTGCTGACCCGCGATAGCGACAGCCATTTCGAGACGATTCGCCAAGCTATGGGGCTGCCGGCGGAGACGAAGGAAATTCCCCACGACCTGGCGAACAAGAAATATGCCGGGCTGTTCATGGACCTGTTGCACAAGCCGGACCTGGAGCTCGGCCTGGCGTTTTGGTGGCAGGACGGGGCGGCGCCGGCGAACATCGAGGGTTTGGACGCCTATCTTTGGACCCGGCACATCGAGTATGAAGGCAGCGAACGCATCACCGGACGGCGCACGACGGCCTTCTGCCGGCTGGGAAGCTGCTGGGGCTCGCATCGTTACGGGATTTATTTCACTGGCGACCTGCACGGGGTCTGGGAATCGCTGCCGGTATTGATTCCAGCGACGGTCCAGGGCGGCAACCAGCTTACGCCTTACATGAACAACCTCTGCTGCGGCGTCTTTGTCGTGGATTTGCCGCCGGAACTCTACCAACGCTGGGTGCAATTCGGGGCGTTCAGTCCGGTGCTTTGGTTTCACGGCCTATGGGGGCTTCGCCTGCCCTGGGAATACGGGCGCGAAGGCGAGGAGAACTATCGCAAGTTCGCCGGCCTGCGTTACCGGCTGATTCCTTACATTTACACGTGCTCCCGGGTGGCGCATGACACCGGCCTGCCGCTCGTCCGCGGCACGTACCTGGAATATCCGGAGCAGGAACCCGCCTACACTTTCCAGCAGCAATACCTGTTCGGCAAGGACCTGTTGGTGGCGCCCATCACCGCTCCCGGCAACGGCAAACCGGCACGGAAGGAAGTTTATTTGCCCGCCGGCCAGGACTGGTTTGATTTCTTCACCGGCGACCTCTATGGCGGTGGAAAAGCCGTCATTCACGAATGCCCGCTCGACCGGATGCCGTTGTTTGTCCGCGCCGGTTCCATTCTGCCGATGGCCCCGGAGATGGCTTGGAGCGATCAAAAACCGGTGGACCCTCTAACGCTCGACGTCTATGCCGGCTCGCGGGCGGCTGAATTCAACCTGTATGAGGACGACGCCACGTCGCTGGAGTATCGGACGGGAGCGTATGCGTGGACGCCGTTGCGCTTTGCCTCGGAGAAGACCGGCAATTACACGCTGAGCATCGGCCCGGTGCAAGGGAAGTTTCAGGGACAGTTGGCCAAACGCCGCTATGTGGTGCGGGTCCATGGCCTGTTCAAGCCGCACAACGTGGCTTTGAATGGTCGAAAGCTCGCCGAGATTGAACCGTGCCAGGATGGTCCCGGCTGGTGGTGGAGCGGGCGCGAGCGCCTGATTACGGTGCGCCTCCCAAAGCCAGCCTCCGTCAGCAAGAAAACCGTGGTTGAGTTTGCGAATGCCGAGAGCTTTTCCGACCTGAGCGCCTGGCAGCGGGCCTGGAATCTGCGGGAGCAGGTCCGCCAGGCCAAACGCGATATGAAGCTCAAGCACGCCGCCCTGCTCAGCGGGCCGGGCATTAAGAAGCCACCCCGGGTGATTCGCGAGACCGAGGACGTCGAGCGGCTGCTGACGGAACTCGTTGACAACCCCAAAGGCCGCGGTCAGGCCCCGCCGAATTATGCCGCCCTCGAGCAGCGCGTGCTCGCCGCGCTGACCAACGAGCCATTCGAGTCTAACCGGTCCTTGCCCGAGTTCGACCCCGAATCCCGGCAGGGGATGGAGTTGACCAAGGGAGCGAAGTTTACCGCGGAAGAACTCCATACCATCACCAACCGTTTCCGCGGTGCCGAGCTGCCCGCTTGGCTCTGGTCCGGAAACTGATTATCACCCCCCTGTAATAATATAAAAACGACCTTAACATCGCTTCATTGGTGGGTCTGCATAGGGTACGGTTTGGTTCAGAAGGGAGGAAATGACATAGCGCTCATGAGTGCTGCCGGGTTTCTGCTCTACGCGAGTCTTGGAATGGCCACCGGCGCGATTGCCGCCGGTGCGGCGGAGCCCCTGTGGGAGGCACGCACCTACGACGTGCTGCCCGTCAGTGCGCGCGCCGAAACTGGCGATGAGGTATCCAGTCGGCAGATTACGCTCGGCGGCCAGTGGGATCTGGCTGAGGCCCCGGCGGAATCCGGGTCCGCCCTGGGAGACTTGGACAAGCTGAGTTGGACCCGCGTCGAGATGCCGGACGCCATCCAGCACGCCCTGTTTTTGGCCGGAAAGACCGACAATCCCTGGTACGGCGACAACTACAGAAAGCTCCAGTGGATCGCCGAGCGAAACTGGTACCTGCGACGTCGCTTCCGCATCCCCGATGCCTGGCAAGGCCGTCATATCCGGCTGCGTTTCGACGGGCTGAACTATGCCGGTGCCGTCTGGCTGGACGGCCGATTCCTCGGCGTCCACGAGGGCATGTTCGGCGGACCGACCCTGGATGTCACGGCCCTGTTGGGGTCGGGCCGAGAGCATGAGCTCGTCGTCCGCCTGATTGCCGAAAAGGACCCGAGCCGGTCAATGAAGTCCAAGGCGATGGAAGGCGTGCCGTTTCTGTGGGGCAACAAGTTCCGCACGATCGGTCTCTATCAGCCCATCAGGCTGGTCAGTTCAGGAGCGGCGTATATGGAAGCACCCTGCGTGCGCACCGACGTGATCGGAGAGAAGACGGCCCGCCTGTGGGCCCAGGCCACGATCATCCATACCGGCGCCGCCCGGTTGGAGGGCACGATCCGAGCCCAAATCGTGGACCTCACGACCGGCCGAATCATTTGGAAGGAGGACGCCAGGCAATCCGTGCCCGCGGGCACGTCCTACTGGGAGAGGTCCATCGAAATCGGCGACCCGAAGCTGTGGTGGCCCGTCGGCCTGGGCGCTCAGCCGCTCTACCGCTTGGAACTGGCGCTGGCCGTCGGAGACCAGGAGTTGGACCGCATCGTTTCGCGATTCGGGATTCGGACCGTGGAGCTCCTGCGAAACCCCTATCTGGCGGACAAGCCGCGGGCCAATCCCGGCAAGCCGGACTTCATGTCGGCCACGCCGAAGATTGGCAATCCGGCCAGTGGAATGCTCTGGAACCGGCCGGACCTCTGGTGCGGCGATCACCCCGTGGAAGACGACGCCTTGCACAACGCCGATGAGTCGTACCGCTTCCTCTTCAAGGTGAACGGCCGGCCGCTGTTCATCAAAGGGGCGAGTTGGATGACCTCCGACGATCTGTTGGTGCTTTCGCCCCAGCGCGAGGACTGGCTGGTGCGCGCCGCCCGCTTCGCGGGGCTGAACCTCTTCCGCCTGAACGGCGGCAACAACATCTTCGAGACCGGGCGGTTCTACGACCTCTGCGATGAAAACGGCATCCTGGTCTGGCAGGAACTGCAGTTCAGCTTTGATCGAGGGAGCAAGGTCCCGCTGCGAACCTGGCGCGAGCAGTTGAAGCAATCCGTGCTGCGCCTCCGACAGCATCCGTCGCTGGCGCTCTATGTGGGCGGCAACGAGTACGCCCCCTACGTCGAGACCTTGGCCCCCTACCTGGGAATCGCTCGCGAAATCATTGCCGCCTACGACAACCGGCCCTTCCGCATGTCCTCGCCGGGCGGCGGCACCTATCACGCCTACTACACGCCGGGGGGCGATTTCGGAGACTTGTGGATCGGCGATCCCAACTGGTATGCCCGCTACTTCGACGAGTCGGTGAACTTTGTCTCGGAATGGTCCCTCATGGGCTACGGCAATATGTCCATGATGAAACGCGTCTTCCCGCCCGAGGAGCTGGCCGGCGGGCCTGTCGGCAACGATTGTGCGAAGTTCACACAGGCCCACCCTGTCATGCACAGCAGCTTTCCAGAAGTGGAGCGGGCGGCGCCGCTGCTGTTTTGCAAGGCCTCCATCTATGGGAACCTGGCCCGGGCGGACATGCCGGACTTCGTCGAATACAGCCAGATGGCTCTGGCGGATGTGTATGGATGCGTCTTCGAACAATGGCGTGCGCAGTTCCCCTGCAAGGGCGGGCAAATCGTCTGGACCTACAACAGTCACGGTCCCATTTCTTCGTGGAATATCATTGACTGGTTCGGCCAGCCCCTGATCGCCTACTATTCCACCAAGCGCGCGGATGAACCGGTCCACGTCATGGCGGACGCCGGCTTCTTCACCTGGGGACCCGGCGATACGTTCAAGCCCTCGGTCTTCGCCCTGAACGACGCCCCGGAGCCGCTCAAGGGGGCGCGGGTCACCGCCCGCATCCTCGACCGCCGCATGCAGCCCGTCGTCACAGAATCATGGAGGCTGACCGTGCCCGCGGGTGGTCGCCGCAGCGAGGCGCGCCAACTGCAATGGCCGATTCCCGCGGATGCGCCGGAGGGCTACTTCTTCCTGGAGCTGACCTTGAAGGACGCGGCAGGACACCAACTTTCACGCCGGGCCTACTGGCTGAGGGTCGTCCAGTCGCTGGCCGACGCCGATGCGCGGAAGCGCTGGCAGGCCGGGGCCGTGAAGGAACCGCTGGCCACGCAGGGGCCTTGGCTGAAGCCGCAGTTGGAAGGCGTCCCCACGACTCTCTCGGCGGAAGTGACGTCTCGCGAAGCGTCGGCCACGGAGGCCCATCTGACCCTGGTCGTGAAGAACGCCGGGACGGCGCCGGCTTATCCGGTGCGGATTGCGCTGCTGCCTGACACCTGTTCCGCCGTCTGGAGCGACAACTATTTCTGGCTCGCCCCGGGCGAAAGCACCACGGTCACAGCCCTCGTGCGGCTGGACATGCGCGGCTTGGACCCGTTCAGCCCTGCACTGGTCGCCAAGGTTTCGGACCTGAAAGTCGAGGTGTCCGCGTGGAACGCGAAAGGCTTCGTCCTGACGCCGAAATGAACACGGGCCTGCGTAACCGTTCACGGACGGAATATGTAGAGAGATTCAGTGTGTGTCGTCAGCAACGCTCGGGCAAACTGAAAGGTAGAAAAATCGGGGAGGAAATATGCGACTGACCTTAACGCCGGCTGACTGGGTCATCTGCCTCGGGGCGCTGGCCTTCAACGTCTTGCTCGGGTTGTATCTGGCCCTCCGGGCACGGCAGAAGGCCGACAGCAGCAGTTTCTTCCTCGCGGGCCGCAGGCTCACGTGGCCAATCGTCGGCGCCTCCCTCTTTGCGACGAATATCGGCGCCGAGCACATGGTCGGCCTCTCCGGCGACTCTTACCGCTACGGCATCTGCGCCGGAACCGTCGAATTGACCACCGCGATCTGCCTCGGCTTCGCCGTGGCGGTCCTCCTGCCGTACTACATGAAGAACAAGGTCTTCACCATTCCCGAGTTCCTCGAACTCCGTTTCCGATCCGAGGCGCGGCTCTGCTTCTCCGGCCTGATGCTCTTCATTTGTGTCGTGACCAAAATGGCCTTCTGCATGTATGCCGGGGCGCTCGTGCTGCAAGCGGTCACCGGCTGGGGGATCATGCAGAGCGTGCTCATCATGGGCGTGACGACCGCCCTCATCACGATGGTCGGCGGCTTCGGCGTCGTCGCCTACACCGACGCCATCCACTCGCCCATTATGATCGCCGGCTCGGCAACGGTGCTCTTTATCGGCCTGCACAAGGTCGGCGGCTGGGGCGCGCTCTGCGAAGCGGTGCGGCATTCGCCCGTGCCCAACGCCATGCACATGCACAAGCCTTGGACCGACCCCACCTACCCCTTCTGGGGCGTCATCTTGGGGGCCGCCTATGGCGGCATTTTCTATTGGGGCATGGACCAGGTCAACGTCCAGCGGATGCTCGGCGCCCGGGACCTCAAACAGGCTCGCTGGGGCGCGATGTTCGCCGTGCTCCTCAAGCTGACCCCGGTCTTCATCTTCGCGTTGCCGGGCGTCATCGCCCTGGCCCTCTATCCCCACATCAACCTCAACGACAGCCGCGCCACCTTCGTCTGGATTCTGGACAATCTCCTGCCCAGCGGCGTCCGGGGTTACGTCCTCTCCGCCCTGCTGGGCGCGGTGCTCTCCGCGCTGATTGCGGTGATGAACTCCATCTCGACCATGGCCGTGCGCGATTTCATCCTCCGCTTCCGGCCCCGGACCAGCGAGGCCGGGCAGGTGACGCTGGGCCGGCTGGCCATCGTGGCCGCCATGTTCACGGGTGCGGGCGCCGCCGCCATCATCGCCTGGCAGCCCGAAGGGGTCTATAAATACCTCCAGACCATCTCGGTCTATCTGGTCATGCCGCTGACCCCTGCCATCGTATTCGGCATTCTGAGCAAGCGGGTAACATTTGCGGGCGCGGCGGCCTCTTTCTTTTCCGGTCTGGCCATTTCCGCCCTCTTCGTCACCGACGCGCTGCTTCCAAACAAGGCGGCCGCGGCGCAACTCTTCCCGCTGCTCCACTATCGCATTACCGAGAACTACACCTACCGCGGGTTCTGGGGAACGCTGGCCATCACCCTCATCCTCTTCGCGGTCTCGGCGTTCACGAAAAAGACCGACCCCGCCAAACTCGAACAGACCACTATCAAGTGGGGCGAAAAGGTCGAACCGTTCCAAGGCTTGTCCGACTGGCGCTTGCACTTGGCGCTCCTCGGCGCCATCACCGTCCTCGCCTACTGGTGGCTCTGGTAGAAAGACGTGGGCGCAGCCCGTGTCCGTCCGTATTGGTCCGTGTCCGTCCTTCCGCCGCCCCCCTCGTTTAACCCATCCATCTCATTCCTCCCATTCCTCCCACTTAGCCGAAATCCGTGCTACATCCGCGAGGGCTGAACTGGGGCGGTTTTCGCGTGGTGGGCGGCGCGCACGGCGTGACGCGCCCTGTCACAGGCGGTGGCGGCGGTATCAAGATGCGGCGGGCGCGCTGGATGCCCCGATTGCGTGGTTATCTGACGGATTGGTCTCCGAAACCCGCAATGCCGGTCCGTGTCACCTTGGCGGGGACGCCCAGCACTAAACAATTATCCGGCACGTCCCTGGTGACCACCGAACCGGCGCCCACGACGGAGTTGCTGCCGATGCTCAACTCGGGCAGCACTACCGCTCCGGCTCCGACCACGCTGCCGCGGCCCAGTGTCACCGACCCGCTCACGACCGCTCCCGGCCCAATGGAGACAAAGTCCCTGAAGCGGGCATGGTGGCCAATGCTCGCGCCCCGGTTGATAAAAACCCACTCGCCAAACTCGCTCGCGGCGCCCAGCGTGCAGCCCGCATTCACATACAGACCGGGACCGTGCGCCAGAGACCGGGACCGCGGCACCGTCGGGTCAATCAACGAGAAGCCGGAGCGGAAGCCGGCGCCGAAGGCCTCTCGCACCGCCTTCTGCCGGTTGGCGGGGGTGAAGAAGGGCGCCAAAAAGGGGAGCGCCAGCATTTCCGCCGTCAACTCGGCCGGTGCCACCGGAGTCACTCCCTCCAGGAGCCGAACCTCGCAATCCATATTGCGGACCGCCGCCGCAAGGGCGACGCCCGCCCTGCTCAGGCTCTCCTGCACATCAGCGACGATGGGCGAGCCGACTCCATAAATGACGACACGATCCATTTGGCTTTCTCTGTGCTTTCGATCCCGAGCCCGCGGTTAAGGCGATCTCCTGCAGTCAAAGGCCAGGAAGCAGGCATATTCTCTGGGCAATTCATCGCCCAGCTTCATCAGCCCCTTCAGCAAGGCGTCTGAGAATTCCGTCATCATCGCCTGGGGCAGAGGCTTGGTGAGCCATCCGGCCTGGCGGACGATTTGCAGCCCTGCCTTGGCCAGGTCGGCCTCGATGCGGGGAATCGTGAACACCCAGCGGTGCCCGAGCCTGACATCCGAAGCGCCCAGTTCATCGGCCACGCGCGCCAGTCCCATGGCCACCGCCAGCCGGCGATGCAGCGAGAGGGCATTGGGCACGATCACGATCAGGTGTCCTTGCGGTTTGAGCCATTGAGCGGCGGTGGCCAGCACCTTCACCGGGTCTGCCACATGCTCCAAAACCAGCGAGGACAGAACGGTGTCAAACTCCTTGCCGGGTTTGAGTTCTTCAAACAGACAATGGTAGGTGGTCAGCTTGGCCCCGTATCTCTTTTGCGCCGCCTCAATCAGAGTGCGTGACCCGTCCACCAGGTGGGAATGGCCGAAATGCTCGATCAGTCGTTTCGTCCATTGGTCGTCGCCCGAACCCATCTCCAGCACCTCCGGCCCGGTCATCCACGGGATGGTTCGGCCCACGAGCAGACTGATGAGCCTCTGATCGATCCTTCGGCCCGCGTCCGGTTCCCGGTACTCCCGCGCGATGCGGTCCAGCTTTGCCATTTCCGACTCATTACCCACAGCAGCTTTCATATTGCTTCAATTGGATTCCCAGGCTTGGAGCCAAGGAATTGGGCGTCCGGCTGCCGGCGCCGCTTCGGCCACGGGCCGCGCAGCGGCCCGCCGATTCAATTCGAGGCGGCCATCAACGAGCGCGACGATCTCGTCGAGCGCAGCCAACCGCATGCCCTTCTGCGCGGCGATCCTTTGCACCAGCCGGTCCACGCGTTCGATGTTGGGCGCGCCGCCGAACAAGGCCCGCGCGGCGGAGGACGGGCTGGCAAGCTGCTGCGCGGCGGCGGCGTATTTCTCGAACGGCACCAGATCGCTGTCCGCCGCGCCGAGGGACTGGCAGAGGTTCACCACCCAGTTATACACCGCGCGCGAGGCCGCGAGGTCGCCATGCACGGTTTCCTTGATGGAGCGCATTCCTTCTTTGGTGACGCAGCGATAGTTGCCGGCCATCAGCATCGCCCACTTCGCCAGCGGCACGAAGATCGACTCATACACCCTGAGCTTGACCGGCAACTCGAGGTTCTCGAAACGCGCCGCCTCGATGTCCGCCGCCAGCCGGCGAAGCATGGCGGTATGCGCCGCCGCAGGAAACCGCGCCGCCTTGAAGTTGGTCGGCAGCCCGACTTGCAGGACATTGACCTTTTCTTCCGGCGGGCGGAACGCCTGCGGGTCCGGGCTGCACAGCGTCACCAGCGCCGGGTCGAAGCTGTCCCACACCGACGGATCGGTATAGCAGCTCGCGCAGGCCCCGACCGAAACACCGGGAATGCGCGCGAGGTAAGGCAGCGGCGGCATGTTCATGATCGAAAGGCAGGGGACCTTGGCCTTGGCGACGGCCTCGAGGAGCTCACGCGCGCCCGGGGAACGGTACTGAGGCTCCTGCATCGCCAGGGCCACCAGGTCGTAATCGGCCGGCCTGATCCTGCCCGGAATGTCCGCCGATAATTTGCCCGGCAGCTTGCGCGAATCGATCTCGACCAGGCCGTCGCGGCCCTTGACGGGCAGGCGCACCCGCGTGCCTTCGCGATTGATCAGGTCCGCCTCGCTCTGCAGGCAGGCCAGCTTCACCTCATGCCCGGCGAGCAGCAGCTTGGTCGCCAACAGCGAGCCGTAAGAGGCCCCCATGCTCAGGACTTTGCAGGCAGTACGCATTCAAAACTCCAATCTCCTAATGTGAAACCGACAAGAATTTAGTCTCTCGCGCTGCCGCCGGGCAGGCGAGAAGTGGTTGTTGGCCGTGCGCATTTCCACAACTTTTCGTGGCCAACATGGCAGCGGGCGCGGCATTGTCAATGCCAAAAGTCCACAAAACCGTAGCCCCCGACGGCCGTCGGCACACTTTTCCTCAGTCACAGAAATCAGCGCCGACGGCCGTCGGCGGCTACAGTTTCTTGAATCCGCCCTGCAAACTCATTGCTGGTTGACTACACCTGCCCATGCCTTAATCCTCACCCGCACAAACCATGACGTCTGACAATGGCCCTCAGCCCTTTGTCTCCAGATCGGCGAACGGCGCCGAAAGCCAGACGCCGCGCCTGCGCCGTGTCCTTGGCCTGGGCGACCTTGTTTTCTACGGCCTCGTTCTAATCCAACCGGTTGGGGCAGTCGGGATATTTGGCCTGGCCGACCAGAAGTCCTTTGGCCATGTCACGCTGACGATCTTTATCGCGCTGGCGGCGATGATGCTGACGGCCTGGAGCTATGGACGCATGGCCGGGCTCTATCCAGCCGCCGGCTCCGCTTACACATACGTCGGGCGCGGGCTGCATCCGCACTGCGGCTTCGTGGCTGGTTGGTGCATGTTCCTTGATTACCTCGTGATCCCCATCGTTAGCGTGATCTATGGCGCACTGAGCATCCAGAAGGTAGTGGATGCGCTGGCTCCCGGATTGACACAGCAGGCCGTGGCGGCCCTGGGTCTGCCGCTAAACGAGCAGCGAGTGGCCTTTGTCCTTTGGGTCGTTCTGTTGATCAGCCTGACAACCTTCCTGAACGTGCGCGGCATTCAATGGACGGCACACGCCAACCAGATTCTAACGGCAGTAATGTTCCTCGTGATCGCCATCTTCGTGGTCGAGGCCGTCCAGTATCTGTGGCTTAAGCAAGGGTGGGCCGGGCTGCTTTCCACCGAGCCGTTTTACAATCCGCGCACGTTTAACCTGCGCGCCGTCGGCACGGCGACCTCGCTGGCGGCGTTGACCTACATTGGGTTCGACGGCATCACCACGCTGGCGGAGGATGTCAAAGAGCCTAAACGCACCGTGCCGCTGGCGGTGGTGCTGGTCTGCCTGCTCATTGGCATCTGCGTCGGGTTGCAGGTCTATCTGGCGCAGCGCGCCTGGCCGGATTACACGACGTTCAAAGACCCGGAGACGGCGTTCTTTGACGTGTGCAGCCTGGTGGGCGGGAAGTTCCTGTTAAACGCCATGGCGGTGATTCTCGCCGTCGCCTGCCTGGGCAGCGCGCTGACGGGGCAGGTCGGCGCGGCGCGAATCCTGTTTGGGATGGGCCGCGATAATGCGCTGCCCAGGTTCTTCGCCCGTCTCAACCAACGCAACAACCCGGTCCTGAACATCTGGCTGATAGGGACCCTGGCGCTGATCGGCGCGCTCCTGTTGGACTACGAAAAGGCGGCCACCTTGATCAACTTCGGCGCTTTCCTCGCCTTCATGGGCGTGAACCTGGCCGTCATCCGGGAGTTCTTCTTCCGGCCCCCGGCGGGGCACACCCGCAACTGGCTGTTGGACCTCACGGTGCCGGCGCTGGCCTTCTTGTTCTGCCTTTGGATTTGGGCCAGCCTGCCCACGCCGGCAAAAGTCGTCGGCGGCATCTGGTGCCTGCTCGGCCTGATCTATACTGCCATCAAAACCCGCGGCTTCCGCACCCAGCCCGTCATGATGGATTTGAGCGGCTCGTAGCTCGGAATCCTCATACAAGGTGTAGGCGCCGACGGCAGTCGGCGCCATCTTTCGGGACTTAAAATCAGCGCCGACTGCCGTCGGCGGCTACACGCGTTGCGGACTTCGGCCTTTGGTTTGCAGTCCTCGCGTTCTCACGCTCACGCTAGAGCGCGAAAAATCGCAAAACCTGCACTTCCTTCCTGAAGACCAGCCGGATGGTGTTCTGGTCGAACTGAACGTCAAGCGGGACGCGCTTTTGGCAGTGCTCCCACATCACATGGCCGTTCTTCGGATTGATGCGCTTGATGGACAAAAAGGACTCCCGGCCAGCTATGGAGTCCGCCGTATAAGCGCCGCTGGCCTCGTCGTCGTCGGCTTGGTACGAGTGCATGGTGTAGATAAACTTGCCGGAAACGTAATTCACCAGGCCGCCCACTTCGGCGGTCCACAGGCCCTTGCCGGTTCGGGGATCAATTTTCATCACGATGGGGTTGGCCTTCTGGGTGATGTCAATTTGGTTGGAGTATTTGATGGTGTCCGGACTGGCGGTGGTCGCGTTCACGTAAATCATCCCCTCGTTATCGAAGAAGAGGCCCGTGATGCCGACTGACGGCAAGCGCCAGCGCACGTTTCCTGTCGCCAGATCAAAGGCCGTCAATACCCCCTCGTCGAAAACGTACAGGGTGTTCTTGCGTTCCACGCAAGGTCCCTGGCCATAAGGCGCGTGTTCGGCGTCCAGGGCGGCGAGGCCGCCGCGCACGTTATAGGTGAGGGCGCTCTGCCAGAGTTTCTGGTTGGCTTTGTTAAAGACCATCACCATCTTGTTGGCGGTGAGCACGTTGACGGTCGTGAGCGGAAAAAGCTCCGGGGGGCCGATCACTTCGTCGCTCCAGGTCTCGGGCGCATCCAGCCGCCGGATCGTTGCCAGATAGCGGCTCTCATCTTCCCGCACGGCTTCGCCGCCGCGCGCACGCTGTGCCTCGTTGAGCATCTCGTTGGCCAGTTCCGCTGTCTGCGAAACCGTCAGGTTGCCGTTGAGCACGGATTTGGCGGGGGCGGGTTTCATTGCGGCGCGCGTCGTGATACGAGCCTCGAGCAACTTCACGGAGAACTGGATGAACCCGTCTTTGGTGGGGATGAGCGAGACCTGCTCCTGCGGCTCCCTGCGGGAAACCTCCGCAGGAGCCTGGCCCGCGGGCTGATCGTCCATCGCGGCCAGAATGCGCTCCTGGTTCAGGTTGTTGGCCAGAATGGCGGGGAGGGCGATCTTCGCCGGGTAGGACAAATGCTGCGCCTGCTCCGCCACCTTGTTCGGGTCCATAACTTTGCCCGCGTCCTTGCCCGGCATCCCGATCGGCAGCCCGGCCTTCCCGGAACTGCCCTTCCCCACGGCGTCTGCCCGGCCACCCGGCTTGGCCTCAGCGAGGTCGGTCTTCCCGGCGTCAGCGGCCAGGGGCGGCGCCGGCCTGGCCACTTCTTCCGTGCGCGACTCGCAGGTGGTCAGATTGATGTGGGTGATGATCGGCTTTCCGGTTTCAAAGTCCACGTTGAGCAATTCGTCGCCGCGCGGAATCAGCCCGCCATAACCGGCTGGGACTAAAATCTCCTTCACCGGATTGCCGGTGTCGCGGTCGTAGCGCGTGAGTTTGCCGGGCGAGAGCACCCAGATGTATGGGCCGTGGACGCACAGCTCGAGGGCTGCCTCTGCCGCTCTCTCCGTGCTCTGGCGAAGCTTCTCGGGGGAGGGCATTTTGAGTTCCTGATCGGGGTGTTCGTCGTTCGCTTTGGCGATCTGGGCTTCCATCTCTTTCAACTCGTTCGCTACGGCAGCTTCAATCTGCTTTTGGTCCACCAGGCGCCGTGACCAGATTTCCTTTTTGAGCTTCATGTCATGGCGGGCCAGGGTGTCCCCGTGCAGAAAAACGATCTGGTCCGGGCCGCAGAACGCGGATTGGCCGGAATAGGACGGCTCGGGAAAGCGAACCGACCAGACGGTCCTGGGCCTGGACCCAAACCACTCATACCAACACCAGAAGCCCAGCACCGCCAAGACCAGCCCGCAAATCCCGGCGGTGACGCGGACGGTCCTGCGCCAGGCTCGCGCCGCCACGACCGATTTCTGGCCCGCATAAACCGGCAGCTCGATGCCCTGAGACTCGGCTTTGCCCCGGCACAACGGCGAGCAGACGTAACCGAATAGCTCCATGCACTTCGGGCAGATCGGCTTGGAACAAATGTAACACTTCCCGATGGTGAACTGGTCGGGATGCTTGAAGCAACGTTGCGGTGCGCTGGAAGCCGCCGGCGCAGCTTCCGCCGGGCCGGCCTCGGGGGTCTGGGACCGCACAGGAGCGAGAGGAGAGGATTGGGGCGCCGGCTGAACCGGGGTCGCCACCGGCGCTAGAGCGAGCGTGGCGGCGGCAGGCCCCGCCAGGCCCAACTCTTGCCGGACCATGTTGTTGACGAAGTCGGAAGCGTCCAGCCCGCACGCGGGGCAGACGAACCGCACCGGGGTCTTCGCCATCTCCGGTGAGACCTCAAAGGCATACTTGGCGCCGCAGGAACACTGAATCTTCATTTGGGCTTGGGGTTCAGCAAAACAACGCCCTGGGTCAAGAGCAGGGAAAAGGGCACCTGGGCCGGGGCCGGTTCGGCGCGGCCATCGCAAAACAGGCAGTTGCCTCCCAGCTTGCCGTGATTGTTTCCCGGCGGCTTGCCCGTGCTGGAAAAGGCCTGCTCACCGGCCCTCTTGGATCGGGTGTCCACCTGTTCGTCGCTCATCAGCGCCTGCTGCGAATCCGCCGCGCGACGGCCCATGTAGTAGGCATAACTGATCTTATGCTGCCGGAACGACTCGCCCGCCGGCAGCGGCGAATCCTTGGCGCCGGGGCAGATAAACACCGCCGTATCCACCGTGTAACGTGGCACCAGCGCATCGAGCGCTTCCTCCGAGGTGCGCGCGCCGGCGGATTCGGGGAACTTGCCGGCATGGTCATTGGCATAAATCTCCATTGCCATGTAGATCCTTTGCAGATGGTTCTGGCAGTCCTTTTGCGCCTGCCGCTGCCGGTTGTCGCTGGTGCTGCCGCCCCAATAGAGCGTGAACAGCAGGAGAAGAATGGCGGCGACGGCAAGCAGTTCGATGAGTGAGAAGCCGGCCGGGGAGGTCGCTTCAACCGATTGAAGCCGGTGGGAACCCTCACTCGAGCAGCGCACAGTATTCAGCCCGCGCTTCATGCTGCTTCTATACCGCAAACCCACGCCGCTGGCAATGACGAAGTGGCCGTTCTATGGCCGATCTGGATGGGCCTTATGCCAACGCAATCCTCCCCGCGCTGCAGACGCGGGGAGGCGCTTCCTTCTGACTTCTGCCTTCTGAGTTCTGCCTTCGCTTACTGCGCGCTCGTCTTGAAGGTATAGACCACCGGTTCCAGCGGCACCCCGCCGGCGCTCTGGAAGTTCTTGAACGACGGACTATTGAGACCCAGCCGGTATTGCGAGTTCGGTTTGAGCGCGACCGGCAGCACGCAGGTCTTGTGATCCTCGGTCCAGAACGGCTCCTTTCCCTCCGGGATGGTGGGGAATTCCGGACCGCCTCCCGTCCAGGAGAACCCCCCTCCCATCGGCACGTTGAAGGTGACGCGCAACTCCTTAAGGCCAGGGCTGACATCCTTCGCGCCAATGGCCGGCTTCGCACTGACAATCTTCGGCACTTGGGTTTTGCGCTTCAGGTCCTCACTGGCCCCCTCGGTGGTGAAGTAGATGGCCGAGGGCGCGGCGGGCACACCCGCGGCGCTGCGGAAGTTCCGGTAACTCTGGGAATTGATGCCCACCCGGTAGTAGCGCCCGCGTTGGAGCTTCACCGGCAGGACGCACGTGCGCTTGTTCACCCAGTACGCCTGGGCCCCTTCCGGCGTTGGAGGATACTCCGATCCACCGCCCGTCCACGACATCCCGCCCTCCATATCCTGGTCAAACGTAACGGTGATCTCCTTGAGAGCGGGGTCCACGTCCGTCGCCCCGACTGCTGGCGCGGTCGAGACGATCCGCGGCGGTCCCTGGGCCGCTTGAGCGGACGATAGCCCGCCGGGCTGAGCGATCAGCGCCAGGCCGATGAACAGCCCGAGGGCCAGCGCCGGCCAACGATTCATTTTATTGAGCTTAGTGATCATAACGATTCTTCCTTTCTATAAGGACTCCTGCGGTGACTGTTCGTAGGTGATGAATGTTTCCGGGGTGATCTCTTCGGCAGAAGTGACCTTCAGGCCCGGCACCTTGGCGAGGCCGGCTTTGAGTTCATCAGGATAATTGCAGAGAAAGGAACCCACCAGTTTGCCGCCTTGCTTAGTCGTTCTAAAGAAGCTGCCTGTTCCGAGATCAGTCTGCCCCGAGGAAGTATGAGCGTAATGGTTAACTCTGGCCAGAAACTCCTCCGGGCTTGTCGGCGCGAAGTCATCGACGGGTTCGAATCTTACCACCCACACCTTTTGGACAAATTCACGGAGCCATTTATCCGCCTTGGCCGGGTCGGGCTTGATTCCGTTGTTGCCACGATAATAGGAGTCCCAGAGCCAGTAGGCGGCCCATTTGTCGCCGCCTTCGGCCATTTTCAGTTTTTGCTCTTCAACCGACTGGTGGTCGGCTGGGGCCGTTTCAGTTGCCTGGCCGCTTGTTTTGAAAGTGTAGGTCACCGGTTCCAACGGCACGCCGCCCGCGCTCTGGAAGTTCTTGGCCGACTCGCAGTTGAGCCCGATCTCGTATTTCACGCCGGGTTCCAGTTTGACCGGCATCACACAGGTCTTGTCCCCGTCAGTCCAGAAAGGATGCTTTCCTTCCTGGCTCTTGGGGAATTGCGGGCCGTCGCCGCACCACGAAAAGCCGCCCCCCATCGGAACGCTAAACGTTACGCGCAACTCCTTTAGGCCGGGATCAACATCCTGAGCGCCATTGAGCGGGCTAAGTTCAACAATCCTCGGCACCAGCGTCTTGGCCTTCAGCTCCTCGCTCGCCCCCTGCGTGGTGAAGTAGATGGCGGACGATTCCGCCGATACGCCGGCGGCGCTGCGGAAATTCCGGTAACTGCTCGAATTAATGCCCACCCGGTAGTAGTGCCCGGCTTCGAGTTTCACCGGCAACACACAGATGCGCTTGTCGCGCCACTGCGCCTTTTGGCCCTCCGGTGTCGGAGGGTAATCCGGCCCGCCGCCCGTCCAGGAGTATCCCGCGCCCATATCTTGGTCGAAGGTGACGGTGATTTCCTTGAGGCCGGGGTCAACGTCTGTCGCCCCAATGGCGGGCGAGGTGGCGACAATGTTCGGCGCTTGTCCGCCCGCCGCCCCTTGCGCGGACGGCTTCCCGCCCGTCTGCGCGTCGGTTAAGGTTACCAGCCCGAGGCCAATGAACAACACTCCCGCCAGCGCGGGCATACGACTCGTCTTTCTGAATTTAGCGATCATACTAATCCTTTCTTTCATTTGATTTTTGTTTTCTACGGTTCCAGCCAAGCTCGGCGCCCAGGCCGAGCAGCCAAATCCTTCCAAAAGCTTGATGATGGTGCGTCCGTATGGCTGGTTCTCCTCCTCCTTCGCATACGAGAGCGCCAGCGCATCGCACGCCAGTTCCCGGTCCACCCGCATGCGGTGGAACGCCAGCCACACCAGCGGGTTGAACCAATGCAGAATCTGCAACGCCGTCATCAGCCAGCCCGTCAGGATGTCCAGGCGCTTGATGTGGCTCAGTTCGTGCAGAAACACGTAGCGCAGTTCCTCCTCCGAGAAACTCCGCGTCAGTCCGACCGGCAGCAGCAGGCGTGGCCGCACAAACCCGAACAGCGAGGGGCTTCCCACCGCCGCCGTCTCGACCAGCGTCACCGGCACGCGCACTCCCATCGCTTGCTTGCAATCCTCCAGCAAATTCATCACCGGTGCGTCAATCAACGGACGGCGCGGCGTGACTCTTCGCCAGAGCCGGTAGTGTGTGACCAGCAGGCAAACCGCCAGCGCCAAAGCCCCGGCCGCCCATGCCAGCAGCACGTGCAACAGGTTCACGCTGAACCTCGGCGCCGTGGCCGCAGGCTTGGCCGCCGCTGTGTCCCCGGGCCGTTCCGCCGGGACCCCTGCGACCGGCGGCGCCGGCAAACCAGGCGCTCCTGAGTTCGCCCGGAGGCCGGCGACCGCTGCCGAGGCATTGGAGAAGCTCAACAAATTGAAAACGCTGATCGAGGACGGGATCGTCCACGGCAGGGCCAGCCGCGCCACAACGAGCAGCCAGAGCCCATAACGCCACCGCGGGCTGAGCCGCCGGCCAAAGGCCCACTGCACCGCCAGCACCAGCAGAATCAGCACGGCTGCCTGCCAGGAAGCCTTCAGCAGCGAGGGGAGATGATAGTTGGTAAAGAATTCTTGCATAAGTCACCTCTGCTTTGACAGTTCTGTGCGCCCCGGCTCACGCTTTCCCAGCAATTCTTTCAACTCGCGCACTTCCTCCGCCGAGAGCTTCTTGCGCTCGACGAAATGGGCCAGCATCGGCTTGAGCGAGCCTCCGAACACCCGTTCCAGGAACGACTCGCTCGCGGCGTCCACGCACTCGCCCTCGCGCGCCAGCGGGCGGTAGAGATACGCGCGCCCTTCCTTCCGGAACCCCAGCACCCGCTTCTTCACCAGCCGGTTGAGGAAGGCTTTCACGGTCTTGGGGTGCCAGGTGGGGTCGGCGCGGGTCAGGCGCTCGATGATCTGGCCAGCGGAACAGGGGGTCTCCGCCCAAACCACCTTCATCACTTCCCATTCAGTTTCCGAGATGCGCGGCGTCTTTTTCATAGCGGGTTCATTACGTTTACATTTGTAATCTACTTACGATTACATCAGTAATCCAAAACCGTCAACAAGAATCTTCAATTATTTTTCGGGGGCCAGGGGCGCGCTCCGGCCGCGCTATCGAGATGCGCCCGGATGCGCCCCCTGCTCAACTCGGCTCTTGCCAGCCGGCCCGTTTAGCCGTGGAATACGCCGACTATTCGGAACCGATACGATATTATGAGCGCGACCAACCCAATCAGCCGCAGGTCATTCCTGGCCGCCACTGTCAAACTGGGCGCCGCCGGCCTGGCGGCCTCGACCGTTGAATCCCTCGTCGCCGCCGACACCGGCGCGGCGCGCAAGCCCGCCTGGCAACTGGGCTGTTACACCCGGGTGTTCGATCAATTCGACTGCCCGGTGGCCCTCGACGCCATCGCCGAAACGGGCTTCAAATACCTCGGGCTGATGAACACCAAAAACATGCAGGGGGCAATGATCAAGGCCGCCACTCCCGCCGAGGAAGTCCAGGCCATGAGCGACGCCGCCAAAAAGCGGGGACTCAAAGTGCTGTCCGTCTATGGCGAGTTCTCCGTCAAGGAATCACTCGACGCGGGCATCCGCGGCCTGAAGCGGCTTATTGACGATTCGGCCATTTGCAGTTGTCCGAACCTGCTGCTGGGCGGGACCACCGACGAGAAGCTTTACCAGCCTTACTACAAGACCGTTGCCGAATGCTGCGACTACGCTGGCGCAAAAGGCGTCGGCCTTAGCATCAAGCCGCACGGCGGACAAAACTCCACCGGCCTCCAATGCCGCAAAGCCATCGACCTGGTCGGCAACAGGAACTTCCGCCTGTGGTATGACCCCGGCAACATCCTCTACTACTCGGACGGCAAGCTCGACCCGGTCGCGGACGCCGCCACGGTGGATGGCCTGGTGGTCGGAATGAGCGTCAAGGACTTCCGCCCGCCCAAAGAAGTGCTGGTGAATATCGGGACCGGCAAGGTGGATTTCCCGGCGGTCTTCGCGCGCCTCAAGCAAGGCGGCTTCACTCAGGGCCCTTTGATCGTCGAGTGCCTCGAACACGGCACCCTCGAGAGCGTGAAGGCCGCCGCGAAAAACGCCCGCCGGTTCCTGGAACAATTGACCGGGCAGAAGGCCTGAGCAGATTCAGGCTAGTGGCTCGTGTTCAACCCGATCTGAACGTCGGCGCCGGACTGGTCCGCAATCGCCTGCGGCCCGCGAAACGCGCAGCCGAAGATCGCCGCGGCCTTCAGCCCCTTTTCCAGGATGATGGCGCGCTTGCCTTCGTCCATGAACTCGCAGCCGTTGACCACCAACCGCCCGCCGGCAGCGCGGATGCAGGGATCGCCCTTGCCCGCCTGGTCCCAGTTGATGAAGTGGCACGCGCCCAGCAGACCGGCGGCCATAGCGGAGTTCTCTACAAAACTGCGTCGTGAAAGGCGAGAGGATGGGGGGGACATGGTTTGCACTTTGCCGCATGGTCGTTTGCCAGAGTCTATAAGGTGACCCGCATGATTGCTGCGACTATGCGTGAAACCGCTCTGATTGCAAGCGCCATTGCGCCGTTCGCGCCCGGCGCCAGAATGGTGTATGTTGTTGTGTAAGTACTATGCTTGGGTCGCTGGGCTATTTGTTCGACGAAATGTTTGTGGGGACAGTGGTGGCCCTTGCCTGCGTCGTAATCGGCTGTCTGGTGTGGAGGCGCTTGCGGAAGCATCGCGGGCAGCGACGGGAGTACCGCGAGCGCGAGCGCCAGCGTCGCCAATTTTGGGGCTGGGAGTAGAGCCCGGGAGTCTCGCCGGTCACCGGTCAGCCATCACCGGCTTCAAGCGGCGGCTCTTTCGAGCAACCGCTTTCGCGTGTAGGGAATCAGCCCACCCGCGTCAATAATGACCTGCCGGGACTTGGGCATCGGTTCAATCTTGAACTGCTTGCCGCGGGTCTTGTTGACGACCGCCTCCGGAGTCAGCTCCAGTTCGTCGCCTTCAACCGCTTCGATGCCGGGGCAGACGATCATTCGCAGGCCGAGGTTGATGCCGTTCTGCAGGAAAATCCGGGCAAAATCATGGGCCACGATAATCAGCTCATGCCCCTTCAGGCACGAGACGGCCTGTTCGCGCGAGGAGCCGCAGCCGAAGTTCTTGCCGCCGACCACGACGCTGCCGGGCGGAACCTGCTTCGCTTTGAGCTTCGCGTTGAACGCGGTCTCGTCCGCAAACGCGAACTGCGGCGTTTCAGTGGGCAGCACGGTCGCCATATAGCGGCCGGGATAGATGACGTCGGTCGAAACATCGTCGCCGACTTTGAACACAACGTTAGGCATAGGACAGAAGTTTAAATGAGTTAAAGGGGTTAAATGAGGGGAAGGGGTGATGCGTGATACGTGAAACGTGATACGTGAAACGTGATGCGTGATGCGTGATGCGTGATGCGTGACCCGTTATGCGTCGTGTGGAGTTCGCTTACTTTTTCCTGGGATCGGTGATTACGCCGGTGATGGCCGAGGCGGCGGCCACGGCCGGCGAACAGAGATAGACTTCGGAATTGGGGTTGCCCATGCGGCCTTTGAAGTTGCGGTTGGTGGTGGACAGCGCCACTTCGCCATCGCCCAGCGCGCCTTCGTGGATGCCCAGGCACGGGCCGCAGCCGGAGTTCATCACCACGGCGCCAGCCTGCATGAACACCCCGACGTAGCCCTTGCCCAGCGCCTGCCGGAAGATCTTGGCGGAGGCCGGGAAGATCAACATGCGCGCGTGCGGCGCCACCTTCTGGCCCTTCATGATCTTCGCCGCGATGGCCAGATCATCGAGCCGCCCATTGGTGCAGGAACCGATGACAATCTGGTTGACCTTCTTGCCGGCTACCTGGTCGATCGGCTTCACGTTATCCACGGTGTGCGGGCAGGCGATTTGCGGCTGCAGCTTGGAAACCTTGATCTCGATCACGCTTTCGTAGGCCGCGTCCGGGTCCGGCAACACCGGCTCGCTCGGGTCCGTCACGCCGGCCTCTTCGCGCAGGTAGCGCGCCGTCTCCTCGTCCGCCGGAACGATGCCCGCCGTCGCGCCGGCTTCGACGGCCATGTTGCACAACACCAGCCGGCCGGAGGTTGACATCTTGCGGATGGTCTCCCCGTGGAACTCCAGCACCTTGAAGTTTGCCCCTTGCGCGCTAATCTTGCCGATCAGGTGCAGGATCAGGTCTTTCGGCCCGACGAACTTCTTGAACCGGCCAGTCACGACGACCTTGAGCGTCGGCGGCACTTCCACGTTCAGAACGCTGCCCAGGGCCCAGACGCTCGCCATCTCGGTCGCGCCAATGCCGAACGCAAACGCGCCCAGTGCGCCGTGGCTGGTCGTGTGGGAGTCCGTGCCCACCACCACATACCCCGGGCGCACATAGCCGTTCTCCGGCAGGATTTGGTGGCAGATGCCGCCCACGTCGCCCCGGATGTCGTGAAACTTCCCGACGCCCTGCGCGCCGACGAACTCGCGCACCTTCTTCTGGTTGGAGGCAGTCTTGGGCGATTCCGCCGGCACGCGATGATCGAAGATCACCGCGACGCGGCTCGGGTCCCAAATGCGGGAGGGCAGCGGGGTGCCCTTGTAGATTTCGAGGAATTGATTGATCACCAGGGCCGCATTTTCGTGCGACATAGCCAGATCGACTTTCGGCTCCACGACGTCCCCGGCCTTCACGGACGGGAGGCCGGCAGCCCGGGCAAGGATTTTCTCAACAACAGTCATAGATTCGCTAAAGGTTAAATGAGTTAAAGGGGTTAAATCGGTTACAAGAGCTACCCGCGCAAGCTTAATCGGTTCAAATCACGCGCGCCTCTTTCAGCCGTTTGATCTCTTGTTGCGAATAGCCTAGGCCGCCCAGGATTTCGTTTGTGTGAGCCGAAAGGCGCGGCGGCGGCGCATTGATGCCCCCGGGGGTCTTCTCAAATTTTGCCGTCAGGCCGAACAGCCGCAGCTCGCCGATGCCATCCACGGAGACCTTTTGCAATGTCTGGCGGTGCTGCACCTGCGCCTGGTTCAGGGCGTCCTCCAGTCCGAGAATCGCTCCGGACGGAACGTCGTTCTTGTTCAGCAGCTCGACCCAGCAGGCGGTTTCCTTCTCTTTCAACTTCACTTCGAGCAGGGGCGTGAGTGCCTTGCGGTTCTTTTTCCGGCTGTCGCGCTCCTGGAACCGCGGGTCGGTCTTCAATTCCGGCACGCCCAGCAGATCAGCGACGGTCTCCCACTGCTCCTGTTTGTTGGCCGAGATGTTGATGTAGCCGTCTTTCGTGACGAAGGTGCCGGACGGCGCGGCGGTGAAATTGTCGTTGCCCAGCAGCACCGGCGGCTGCTTGCCGATGAGCAGGTTGGCCGCCACCCAGCCCAGCAGCGGCATGATGGAATCCAGCAGCGCCACGTCAATGAACTGCCCCTCGCCGGTCCGCTCACGATGAAACAACGCGCCGAGCACCGCAAACGCCGCATTGAGTCCGCCCACCGTGTCGCACACGGGGAAGCCGGCGCGCAACGGGTTGAGCCGCTCGTCACCGTTAATCGCCATCACCCCGCTTAGGCCCTGGATGATCTGGTCGTAGGCCGGCTTAAAGGCGTCCGGCCCCGTCTGGCCGAAACCGGAAATGGCGCAGTAAATGAGGCGTGGATTGACCTGCGCCAGCACCGGGTAGGCCAGGCCGAGCCGGGTCATCACGTCTGGCCGGAAGTTTTCCATCAGCACGTCGGCTGTCCCCACCAGCTTCTTGAAGATGCCGCAGCCTTCCGGGCTTTTCAGATTCAGCGTGAGCGACTTCTTGTTGGAATTCTGCGCGAGGAAGCTGGTGCCCATCAGTTGCTGGTTGAGCTTGGGCACGTTGCCCAGCTTGCGCGCCAGGTCGCCGTCGGTAGGATTCTCGATCTTGATGACCTCGGCGCCCAGCAGCGCCAAATGCAGCGTGGCGAACGGCCCCGCCAGCACGTTGGTCATGTCCAGCACCCGCACCCCTTCCAGCGCCTTGTGTGGCTTTTGCGCTTGGTCGTTGGAATTACTCATAAGCTGATTTCCATTAGGTAGGGCTCGCAGTCCCCTG
>JBEKJO010000045.1:0-35752 GCA_050011195.1 Verrucomicrobiota bacterium
GATTTCATAGTGTGTAGCCGCCGACGGCAGTCGGCGCTGATTCTCAGTCCCGAAAGATGGCGCCGACTGCCGTCGGCGGCTACACCCTGCAGGCAGTTTGTGCGAGGTATGAGAATTCCGGGTTAAAAGTCGTCCTGCTCATCCACTTGCAGGGTGTCGCCGAAATCCTTTCCACTCTGTTCGAGGATGGCCTTGATCTGCGGCGAGATCCACTTCTTGGGCTTCTTCTTGTCCGTTGGCCGAAGCCGGTAATAGCCCGCGGCATCGGACTCCAGGCATCCCTTTTCAACGAGACGCAACAGGATCGGCCTGGCCCAGTTCGGGTCTTCCCGGAACCGCCATTTGCCGCCGGCGCGCCGGGCGATCTGGCGTGGGGACACGAACTGTCCGGCGAAGGCCTTCAGGTAATTGCAAACTTCTTTCTCGTCCGCGTCCATCGCACCCATCTTGCCAGTCGGGCACCACAAGTCGATCCAATTCTGTCGCGCGCTCCCGGGATCAATTCGGCTCGACGGCGGACAATTGGCGTGGCAACCTTGCCGCGTCTTGGCCGTGAAACTGTTTTGCACATTGCCGTCAAAAGCTTGAATTATGACACACATCTCCCGCCGCAAATTCCTGGGCAAGTCCGCTTTGGCCGCCAGCCTGGCTCCGCTCGCCGTCACCAGCCTGACCTCTCCCTTCGTCCGCTCCGTCCGCGCCGCGGAACCCGGTCCTAACGACAAGGTTCGGCTCGGGCTTATCGGCTGTGGCGGCATGGGACAGGGCGACCTTGAATGCTTCTTCCTCAACCCCGAAATCGACTGCGTGGTCGTCTGCGACGTGGACGACGCAAGGATGGCCAAAGGGGTCGAGATTTGCAGCCAGAAGCGCGGCAAGAAGCCCGAGACGGTGAAGGACTTCCGCCGCGTGCTCGACCGCAAGGATGTGGATGTGGTGCTCATTGCCACACCCGACCACTGGCACGCCTTGCCGACCGTGCTCGCCTGTCAGGCCGGGAAGGATGTGTATGTCGAAAAGCCGCTCGCCAAGACCATCGCTGAGGGCCGCGCCATGCTCGAGGCGGCGCAGCGTCACCAGCGCGTCGTGCAGATGGGCTCCCAGTGGCGCAGTTGCCAGCACATCGTGGAAGCGGGCGAGTTCATCCGCTCCGGCAAACTCGGCAAAGTCAGCATCGTGCGCGGCTGGGCCTATCTCGACTGGCTCCCCAGCATCGGCAAACCCGCCGACTGCCCGCCCCCTCCCGGCGTGGATTACGATCTGTGGCTCGGCCCCGCGCCCAAGCGCCCCTTCAACCCCAACCGCTTCCATTTCAACTTCCGCTGGTTCTGGGACTACGCCGGCGGCCTCATGACCGACTGGGGCGTGCACCTGATTAACATGATGCTCATGGGCCTGGGCCCCGACGCCCCCAAGAGCGCCTATTCCTGCGGCGGCAAGTTCGTCCTCGACGACAACTCCGAAACCCCCGACTCCCAAGTGACCCTCTATGAGTTCCCGAGCTACACCTTGATTTGGGAGCACAAAGCCGGGTTGAACAACGGCCTCAATGGCCGCGCCTGGGGCGTCGAATGGAGCGGCACCGAAGGCAACATCATCCTCAACGACGAAGGCTGGGAAACTCGCCCCGAGAAGAAACAGGCGAACCTCGATAACCAGCGCAAGCCCGGCAGCCCCGACCCGCGCCCCGCCCATGTGCGCAACTTTCTGGCTTGCGTCAAATCCCGCCAGCAACCCGTGCTCAATCTCGACATCGGCCACCACGTCTCGACGGTGGCGCACCTCGGCAACATTGCCTATCGCACCGGCCGCAAGATTGTCTGGGATGCCGCGAACGAAAAAGTCCTGGGTGACCCTCAGGCCGACAAGCTGGTCGGTGTGAAATATCGCAAGCCGTGGCACCTGCCCTACGCCCGGCGGGCGTAGCCGGCAGCGCAAGAAGGCGTCTTTTGCATCCGTTCCCTCCGCAGCTCACTTGCCGGAAACAGGTCGGGCGCCGGGCAGCGTGCCGGTATTCGTTAAGGGCGCAGAGAAGACAACGCTGACATGGTTCACCGCCGTAATGTGTTGCGCCCGGGCCTTGGGGCGGGGAATGGGGCGTGCCAGCAAGGCCAGCACGATGATTCCTATCACCGTGAGAACTCCCCAGATTGCAGTTTTGTTTCTCATGCCATCACTCCATTACTCCATCACTCCACCACTCCAACTCCACCACTCCATCACTCCACGGGTTCATGGTTTCACCGGATGGTCGTCACCTGCTTGAGTCTCTGCCAGTCGGAATTCTGCGCGCTGACTTGCCCCTCAGCCATCTCGGATTCCGGCTCCCGCAGCTTGTAGAACTCAGCGTGGCCATCCGCAAAGTTCAGCCCATAGCTGCCGGCATGACGCGTCGCGGGGAAACTGGCGAATGGTCGGCTGTCATCCATCGTCACCAAAAACCAAGCGTCGTCGATGCTGCTTTCGTGCTCGTCAATGATCACCCAGAGCCTGGCCGGCCCCGCCGCCGCGACCTCGCTGTCGCGGACAAAGGTGCGGAACCCGTTGGTGCGGGGATAGGTTTCCATATAGCGGCTGCCGATCCATCCGTTCATGGAATAGCTGCGGACCCGCGGCGCATCCCCCGTCCGGGACGGGTCGGCCGGGCACCGGTAAAGGGGCACCTGGCTGGCGTAGGGAAAGAACTTCCCCCGGCGGATGAGGGTTTTGTTGGTCGAATCGACTGAGACCTTCATATCTCCGAGCACCCACGAGTTGCTGCCGGCTGGCCCGAGGGGATAATTCTGCGCCAGCTTGCCGTCGTTATCAGCCGTGTACATCTGGAACGAGAGCGCGGATTGCTTCAGATTATCCAGACAGGCGGCTCGTTTGCCCCTGGCCTGCGCGGCGGCAAGCGCCGGCATGAGCAGGGCCGCCAGGATGGCCATGACGCCGATCACCAGCAGCAATTCCATCAAGGTAAACGCTCTGGCGGGGCAGCAGACCCCTCCGGCTCTCGGCGCGGTGAGGACACCGCGCCCTACCTTCCCGCAACCCCGCGGAGTTGCTGGCCGCGAAACCCATACTCTTACTCTTTTAGGCTGAGCCATGAACTGCTCTAGCCTACCCCTGGCTGGCCGTTTTTGGAAAGTGTGCGTTTGATCGCACACCCTCGCTTTTGGTTGCGCCGCCGGGCCGGGCGATGGATACTTCGGACGCGAACAAAACGGTAATGGCATCTATGACGCCCAAGGGGTTGATTCCCCTCCTCGCCGCAGCGCTGGTCGCGCTGGCGCAGACGAGCTGGGGCCAGAAACCCCCAAATTGGCCGGTTAACCGGCGCGTTTACCGAATGGCCGACGGTTTGCCCGAATCCGCCTGCATCTCAGTCGCGCTGGCCCCGCAAGGGAAAGTTCTGGCCAGGCACCCCAAATCGGGTTCTGTCAGCGAACTCGACGGTTACACCGTCAGTGTCATCCCCGCGCCGGGGCCGGGCAACGGCCGCGTCTATCAGAGTCCCGGCGGCCAACTCTGGGCCGTCGTCGCGGACGGTCTCCAGGAGTTCAGGAATGGCAACTGGGTGCTTCATCCAGTCCCGGAAATCGCCGCCGAATTCCGCGCCCGTCTCCCGCGCGTGATCGATCCCCTGCCGTTGTGCCCGGCCCGGCAGGGCGTCGTCATCTTCCTGCTGCCCGACCGCTTGCTGCAATTCTATGCCGAAGACCCCGACCATCCCCATACCGAGGTGTTGCTCGCTGCCGCGCAGACACGGCTCGAAACGTTCTCCGGCATGACTCTCGCCCGCGATGGCGGGTTGTGGATTGCCGGCGCGCGCGGACTCCTCAAAGTGCCGGGGCCGGTTCGCAATCTGAAGCGCGAAACCGAGTGGCACGATTACCTTCCGCCCGAGCCGCTCTCAATTCACAATCTCCAGGAGCCGCATGAAGAGGCAGAGGGCATCGTTACCGCTCTGGCTGAAGCCGCGGGCAATCCCCGGAAGATGCTGGTCCATTTCGACGGCCAGCACTGGACTGCCGAGGCCGTCCCCGTCGAAAGGGTCCGCCATGCCTGGTGCAGCGTGGATAAAACCCGCTGGGCGGTGACCATTGACTCGTTGTCCGAGTGGCAGGAGGGCGGGGCAGAAGTGGTTGAGAGCGAAGAAAGCTCCGTCCGCCAATTCCACGACGTGGCCGTCGAGCCTGGCGGCGCCTTCTGGCTGGCGGCGTCCGACGGCCTGGTTCGCTACGCCCCGCTCACCTGGCGAACCCCCGCCCCTGTCCGGAACATCAGTTCCCTCGCCGAGCGTCTGGCGGGGGACGAAGCTGGCCGGCTGTGGTTCGTCTCCGGCGCCGGCCTCCATGTCCTCCAGAACGACCGCCATCAGGAGTATCCCCTGCCGGCCTCGATCTCAAACAACGCTCCGGCTATCCGCGCCCTGTTTCCCTTGAAGAATGGCACGCTGTTCCTTGAAGCGGGGGAGCAGGGCCTCCAGTTTCATCCTGACAGCGGCGCATTCAGCGCGATCCGGCACGGACCGCCCGCCGGGCCGCTCAAGCATCTAGGGCTGTTGAAGGTCAAGCCGCTGGGGTTGTTGAAGGACGGGAGGCTGTGCGTCCAGACTCTCAGCGCCGACGCGCCCGAACAGCAGTATCATCTGGAGACGTTCGATGGCGCTGGTTTTCAACCCTTGTCCGTGCCGCCGCCCGACCCGTCTCCAGGCAGCAGTCTCTCGACCCTGTTCGCCGCTCAAAATGGCGACCTGTGGGTGAGCGGCGAGCGCGGCACCGCCTGCTACCACAATCAGAAGTGGCAAACGTTCACCTCGACCGACCCAAGCAGCCCGGAGTCCGTCGTCGGTTTCGCCGAACTGGCGGACGGGAAGCTTTGGTGCGCTACAGCGGACAAGGTCTGGGCGTTCGACGGTCGGAACTGGTCTGCGGTGCGGGCGGGGATGGACCGCATCAACGCCTTTATCGGGACCCGTGACGGCAGCTTGTGGGTTGCCGACGAAAGCGGCCTGCACCGCTTTTTCCAGGGTGCCTGGGTTGAGAATGGCACCGAAGAGGGCTTGCCCGGCGGGGGAGTCCGCGAGGTCTGCGAAGACCAGCGTGGCCGCATTTGGGCCGGAACCACCCGCGGCTTGAGCCTTTATCATCCCGAAGCAGACCCGGACCCGCCACGAACCTATGTCCCACCGCTCACCGCCAGGGAGAAGAATATCCCGGCCGGCGGCACCATTACCCTCACGTTCAGTGGCGAGGACAAGTGGAAATACACCCCGGGCCAGCGGCTGCTCTACTCCTGCCGCTTGGATGCGCGCGATTGGTCCCCCTTTCAGGAGGAGAGACATGTCTCCTTCACCGACCTGCCTGCCGGCAAGCATTACTTCCAGGTCCGCGCGATGGACCGCAACTGCAACATCGACCCCGCCCCGGCCCGGCTGGAATTTGTCGTCATCCTCCCCTGGTACAAAGAGTCGCGCCTGGTTCTGATTGCCTTTGCCGGCCTGGCGGTAGCGCTCTTCTTCGCGGGCCTCGCCTTCAATCGCCACCGGCATCTGCTCCGCAGCTACGCGGAAGTCGAGCAGAAAGTCGCCCAGCGCACGCGGGAACTGGAGCTCGCCAACCGCCAACTGCTGCACAGCCAGAAGATGAATGCCCTGGGGACCCTCGCCGCCGGCATCGCCCATGACTTCAACAACATCCTCTCCATCGTCAAAGGCTCCGCCCAAATCATCGAAGACAACCTCGACAATCCACGGAAAGTCCGCACTCGCGTGGACCGCATCAAGACCGTCGTCGAGCAGGGCGCCGGCATTGTCAAAGCCATGCTCGGCTTCAGCCGCGATTCCGACGGCCAACCGGCCCCGTGCGACCTCAATGCCGTCCTGGACGACACCGTCAAGCTGCTCGGCGACCGGTTCCTGCGCGAAGTGCAGCTCACCCTCGAACGCGCCCCGGACCTTCCCGAAGTGCCCTGTTCCAAGGACCTCGTTCAGCAAGTCCTCCTCAACTTCATCTTCAACGCCGCCGAATCCATGACCAGCCGCAAGCAGATCATTCTGGCCACGCGCCGGATGGACAAGCTGCCCGCGAGCCTGGTGCTGACGCCTGCGCCGGCCGCCCTTTATGCCGCCATTTCCGTCCGGGATTTCGGAACCGGCATATCCCCCGAAAACCTGCCCCGCATCTTCGAGCCCTTCTTCACCACCAAAGCTCTCTCCGTCCGGCGCGGCACCGGCCTGGGCCTCTCGATGGTCTATGAGCTGGCCAAAAAAATGGAAGCCGGCCTCGCCGTGGACTCCGTCCTCAACCAGGGCAGCACTTTCACCCTCATCCTGCCCGTGCGGGAGCCAAATACATCCTGACATGCAGACACCCTCCATCCTCATCATCGAAGACGACGACCTCCAGTATGAAATCTACGAGGAGGCCCTCGCCAAATACCAATTGACCCGTGTCACTAACGGCACCCAGACCCTCGCCCAGATCCCCGCCCACCCGCCCGACCTCCTCATCCTTGACCACGTCCTGTCCGAGGGCGAACTCGGCCTGGATTTCCTCCCTGAGTTCAAGGAACTGCTGCCGTTCGTTCCCATCATCATCGTCTCGGGCGCCCTCGAAGTGCATCAGCAAATGGAGGCGCTCCAGGGACCCCGCCGCGCCCATTATTGCCTCACCAAACCCGTGGACCTCCGCGCCCTCAAGCGCACCGTCGAGACCGCCCTCAAAGAATGCGGCGAGCGTGAGGCCGTCCGCCAATTCGAAGCCCTCGAACGCTCTCACCGCATCGACGCCCTCGACTTGTTCAGCCGCTCCACTGACCGCCTCAGCCGGCAGAATCGCATCCGCGACCTCGTCGGCAAATCCCGCCAGCGGCCCAACATCTCCGCCCTGGCCCGCCAGTTCGGTGTTGCCCGCCGCACCATCATCCGCGACCTTCAAGAGTTGATTCGCCGCGGCCAGCTCAAACCCGAAGTCTATCCCGAGTGGGAACACCCGCCCGAGGAAGAGTAATCTCACAGCTCATGTCCCGTGCCGGCTCCCTTTCACCGCGCGCGGGTTATCACAAACGAGTACTGGCCCGAGCCGACGGCCAGGATGACCTTCGGGCCGTCCAGGCGGAGGAACTGCACGCCGGGAGCCTGCGCGAGCGGGTGACCGCTTTCGGTGATGTCGGCCACCGACCTCGCCGGCAGCGCCAACTGCGCCGTCGTGTTCGCCGGGATGGTCACGTTGAAAAGCTGCTTCCCGCCTTTCTCCCGCCAATCCGTCGCAATCAGCCCGCGGATGCTGCGGTAGGCGACTGCCGCCGACTTGAGTTTTTCATCCTGTGGTGGGGCGATGAGCAGTTCCTTATAGGAGGGCGCCGCGCTGCGGATGCCGCCGAGGTTTTCCACCATCCATTGATAGACCGCGCCGAAGGAGTAATGCGCGAACGAGTTCATGCCGGCGTCCTGGAAGCCTTTCTCGGGCGTCCACCCATCCCAACGCTCCCAAATGCTGGTCGCGCCGTGCTTGATGGAGAAGCCCCACGACGGGAACGTGTCGTTGTGCAGCAGCCGATAAGCCACGTCCGGCCGGCCAATCTTCGAGAGGACCAGCATCAGGTCTTTGGTGCCGATGAAACCAGTCGAGAGATGCCAGCCCCGCTGCTCGATGTCCTCGACCAGGTACTTGGCCGCCAGCTTCGCCTGTTCGCCCTCGACCAGATCGAACGCCAGCGCCAACACGTAGCCGGCCTGGGTGTCCCCCTTGATGTGGCCGTCAGGGGAGACGTATGCCGTGTTGAAGACGTTGCGCAGTCCCTGGAAGACAGCCCTGTATTGCGCGGCCTCGACGGTTTGGCCGAGGACTTCGGCGGCGCGCGCGGTTAAACGGGTGCTCTGGGCGAGATAGGCCAGGTAGATCACCTCTTTAGGCGTGTCGGCCTGGATGCTGAGCCAGTCGCCGAAACAATGATACTTCGGCGGCGGCAGCAGCTCGCGCGTGCTGCGCTCGAGACAAAAGTTAATAAAGCGCTTCATCGCTCCGTAGTGCCGTTCCAGCGCGCGGCGGTCGCCATAAGCCTCGTAAATGGTCCAGGGGCAAATAACGCCCGCGTCCGCCCAAGCCGGCCCGCCGTCATTGCCCGCCACCACACAGGGCGCAACGCAGGGAAACTGGCCGTCCGCACGCTGGCCGTCATCCAGATCCACCAGCCACTTGGTGAAGAAGGCCTCCACGTCGGTGTTCAACGTCGCCGTGCGGATATAGACCTGCGCGTCGCCCGTCCAGCCCATCCGCTCGTCCCGTTGCGGGCAATCGGTGGGGATGTCAATGAAGTTGGCGCGCTGGGTCCAGTAAATGTTGTTGTGAAGCTGGTTGAGCATCGGGTCCGAGCACGTGAAAGCCCCCACGACCGGGGTGTCGCTGCTCAACGCCACGCCGATAACGGTGTCCTTGGACGGTTTGCCCCGCAGACCGGTGACCTCGATGTACTGGAATCCGTGGAAGGTGAAGCGCGGCTGCCAGACTTCGGTGCCTTGGCCTTTGCAGATGTAGGTGTCCGTCGCGCGGGCGCTGCGCAGGTTGACGGTATAGATGGTGCCGTCGGGGTTCAGCCGCTCGGCAAAACGCAGCGTGATCTTCTGGCCCGGCTTGCCGGACACCTTGAGGCGCGGCACGCCGGCGAAGTTCTGCCCCAGGTCGAGCACAAACACACCAGGCTTCGGCTGGGTGATCTTCCGGGCGCGAAATTCCTGAATGGCGCGCACGGGGGGACCGGGATGCGCCTGCACCAGCGGATGCGCTTCGTCGCTGCCGACGGCCACCGGCTCCCAGTGGAGGTCGTCGCCACCCGGCGCATCCCAGCCGGGGCACTCGAGCCGGGCATCGTAGGTTTCGCCTTTGAGGAAGTCGGCCTCCAGCACGGGGCCGGTGGCGGCTTTCCAGTCCGGGCCGGTGGCAACCTCAGCCGTCGAGCCATCGGCATATTCGAGATGCAGTTGGGCGCGCACTCGCGGGTTTTTGCCGTAGAGGTCGCGATTGCCACGGTAGCCGATGTAGCCGCTGAACCACCCGTCCGCCAGCACCGCCCCGAGGGCGTTGTCGCCGCGACGAACCTGGCTGGTGACATCATAGGTGCGGTAATAGACGCGCTTGTTGTAGTCGGTCCAGCCGGGGGTGAAGTAATCATCGCCGACGCGCTGGCCGTTCAGGTGCAGTTCCACCAGGCCCAGCGCCGTCGCGTAGAGCGTCGCGCGGGCCACGGGTTTGTCGATGCGGAATTCCTTGCGCAAGTACGGGGCGGGCGGAAGAAAGAGGTCGGTAAACTGGAGTTTGCCCCAGGGCTTCGCCCCGTAATCGCCCAGCACGCGGACCGCGGGCCAAGCCGAGGTGTCGAGGGGGCCGTTCATCCAGTCGTCGCCGGGACGGTCGGTGGATTTCCATGAATCGCCCGTGCTGTGCTCGATGAATCGCCCGTCCTCCAGTGCGATGGTGAGCCTGGCGATCAGACCGGCGTCGCCGCGTTTGGCATTCTCCACCAGAACGCGAAGCTCGTTCCGGCCCGGCTTAAGCTCAGCGGCAACCTGAGCCTTCCTCGCCTGGCGCCAACTGTCGTTCTTGGCCTCGGTGGTCAGCCGCAGGTGCGCGTTGATGGCGAACTTCATCCCGTCGTCGGCGGACGCGCACACCTCCGCCTGTTTCACCTTCACGTCTTCCGGCAGCGTGAACGTGTAGTAGAACAGGCGCTGGCATTTCGGAACCTTGCCCGGCTCATCCGCCGCGTGCCAAATCCATTTCGCCGTGCTCAGCGGGGCCTCCGGCAGATTCCGCTGGCGGGCCTTGTCGTAGCCGACCCACTCGGCCTTCCAATCGGCGGGTTTGAGCAGGCCCATTGACCACATCGCCGGTTTGCTCCAGGCCGATTCGTGGCCGTCCTTGTCCCAGACCTTCACTGTCCAGAAGCAGCGTTGATGCGAGACCAGCGGCTGGCCGCCATAGACGGCCCCGATGGTTTCATCACTGGCGACCTTGCCGCTGTCCCAGAGGTCGCCCCGCTCCTGGCGCAGGCGCTCCTCGCTGCTGCCGACCAGGAGACGCCAGGCCGTCTGCCGCTGCCCCCGTTCTCCGGACTCGACGACCCAGCTCAGGCGCGGCGCCGGTTCATCGATGCCGAGAGGATCAACCAGATATTCACAGCGAAGATACGCGGGCGCGAGGCCCTTGCCAGTGTAGGGTTTTGGATTTTGGGGCATGGGAGCCGAAAGGGATGAAGACAGGAAAACTGAAGACAGAACAATAACCGACAGAGAGATGCTTGATTTGCTTGCCATAACGATGCTGTTTTTAACAGCAAGGCCCGCTTTGGCCAAGCCTTTGTTGTCCGAACTTGCCCGCAAGATACCGTATTCCGGCCGGCCCGCAAGCCGCCTAACTTCTTTCCCATCACCCCCTCGATTCGCAATATACGCCCCGGTTTGCCGCCCTCCGGCCGCAACCAAAAATATTACATTTTTTTGCTTGCCTTCCCCATTGCCACGTGAGAAGTTGAAATTACGTTCGGAGTCGGAGACTTGAAAGTGTGCCACATGCAATACATAAAGTCCTACGGCCGAAGTTTGACCGCAGGGGAGCGCGAAACGGATCGGGGAACTGTGAAGTACGACCAGCCCCGACCTGGAAGGGAAACCAATAACTAAAGGAACATAATGTAATCCATCCTTATTTAACCTATTAGCACTATGAAAAGTGGGTCGCTTAGCTACAAATCTCTCAGCAAAGTCCTGTTGCCGGCAGCGGTTGCAGGGTTCTTGCTCACCAATAACAACGCGCCGGCGCAAGTCCAGACTTGCCCGGAAACCAACGGAGTGAAGTTTATTGCCCTGCCGGCGGTGAACGGCGGCTTGGACGTCAGAGACAGCCGCAACAGCATCGTGCTGGCAGACGACTTCTTCTGCAACACCACCGGTCCCATAACCGACATCCACATTTGGGGCTCGTGGTCCAACGATTACTACTACACGTCCAGCATCACCAATTTCTGGCTGGGCATTTACGATGATGTTCCCGCCACCACGAATCTCACCGGTGGCCCGATCCCCAGTCATCCCGGCACCAACCTGCTTTGGTCGCAGTCCTTTATTCCGGGCCAGTTTTGGGAGACCTTCTATACCAGCGGCAACGAGTCGTTCTATGACCCAACCACACAAACTTTCGCCTTTGATAGCCAGGTCTGGTACTATTGTTTCTACCCCACGAACCCATTCGTCCAGCAGGGCCAGCTTAACAGCCCGACCAACTATTGGCTGGCGGCACGGGCACAACTCGACCCGAATGACGGAACCCTCTACGGCTGGAAGACGGCGGCCACCTGCAATTACAACGACGCGGCCGTGTGGGGAACGGTAGGCAAGAATGGCCTGCCGACCGGGGACTGGCAGTCCATGACCAACCCCACGACTCAACTGCCCATCAATCTCGCCTTCAAGATCACCACCGCGGTCCAGCCGATACCCTGCGTCGATACCAACGGCGTCAAGTATCTGCAAGCGCCGAATCTCATGGGCTTGGATGTCTGGAACAGCAGCGCCCAGCCCTCCCAGGTCTCCGATGGTCCCTGGTGGCTCGCCGACGACTTCGTCTGCACCAACTCTGGCCGCATCACGGACCTCCACCTGTGGGGCTCCTGGCTGAATGACAACCCGCTGTCCAACAGCATCACCTTCCAACTCTACGTCCTCGATAATGTGCCCACCAACTCCGTCAACCCGTTCAGCCATCCGGGCACCAACGTCCTCTGGCACCAAACCTTCTCGCCCGGCTTCTACGCCGAGAGCGTCTGGTCTCCCTACGCCTCCGAATCTTTCCTCGATCCTGGCGTGCCGGAGATTCTCGGCGGCGATAAGGTGGTCTGGTATTATTGCTTCTACCCCACCAATCTCTGGCAATACGGTTCGGCCACCCAACCGTCGAACTACTGGCTGGCCGCCTTCGCCGAATTGCCCCGCTGCGCCACCAACGTCTTTGGCTGGAAGACCACCACCAACGTCCAGCACGACATCAGTGTCCACGCCTTGTGGAGCGGTTACAACGTTCCGCCTCCCAATAATGTTGGTGCTTGGCAGCCGAATTATGAATACCCCTACCAGTACCAACCGTTCGACCTCGCCTTCAGTCTGACGACCTCGACCAATCCATGTCCCCTGCCCGTCATTGAATGCAGCAATCAGGTCATCGAGTGCGGCACCCCCTGGACCATCACTCCGCCGCCGGTCTCTGACCAGTGTTGCCCGCCGCCGATCCCGGTGGCGACACCCGCTGCAGTACCGGTCACCAACGGCACGTCGGTTTGTTCACAAGTCATCACGCTGGCCTGGAAATACACCGACTGCCAGGAACGGACCGTTTACTGCACCAACACCGTGACCGTGCACGATACCACACCGCCCGTCCTCTACTGCACCAACCTCGTGCTCGCTTGCGGCGACCACAGCTACACCAATCCCCCGACCGCCTATGACACGTGCTGCGGCAGCAATGTGACGGTGATACCGCTGGGCAGCACGACTGTCAGCAACGGCTGCGGCTACACGATCTACCAAACCTGGCAGGCGACGGATTGCTGCAACAACACCAATCAATGCATCCGGATGGTCAGCATCGTGCCGGGTTTGGGCCTCCAGAACCTGGTGGTGCCCAATGCCAATGCCAACGTCCAGGGCAACAGCGCCAACGGGTTTCCCTTCGACACCGGTGGCGGCACCCTGCGTTACCAGCAGGTTTATGACGCCTCGCAGTTCGGGGCCGTGCCGCCCGGCGGCGCCTACATCACCGCCCTCGCCTTCCGCGTGGGTAAGACTTACGGCGCCTTTGCTGAAACGCTGCCCGGCATCCGGATCGACCTCTCCACTACCTACACCGGCGTGCCTGACGGCTTGAGCACAACCTTCGCCAACAACGTCGGGCCCGATGACACGGTGGTGTACAACGGGTCGCTCGACTTGAGCAGCGCGGCCATCGGCAGTCCCGCCGCGTTCGACATCATAGTCCCTCTGACGACGCCGTTCTGGTACAACCCGCTCGACGGCGGCGACCTCTTGCTCGACGTGCGCAACTCCGGCGGCGGCGCCTCCCCCACGGAGTTCGATGCCGTCCTGACAACCGGCGACTCGGTGTCGCGCGTTTACGGCGCCCTCGCCGGCAGTACCGGCACAACGGACACCCTCGGGTTGGTGACGGAGTTTACGCTCGGAGTGGGCACCGTGAACCTGGCCTGCAGCAGCAACCTGACCATCACCTGCGGCACCCCGATCCCCACCAATCCGCCCGCGGTGCTCGACGCCTGCTGCTCCAACGTCACCGTCACACTCGGGAGTTCACCGGTCACCTACGGTCCTTGCGAGCAGACCATCTACCAGAACTGGAGCGCGGTGGACTGCTGCGGCTACGTGACGAATTGCACCCGGATCATTCAGGTGCTGGACACCAATCCGCCCGTCTTTAGCGGCTGCGTCGCCGCCAAGGCCGTGGAATGCAACTCTGGTTCAGGGTTTGACACCCCCACCGCCAGTTACTTCTGCAGCGGAAGCAATGTGTTTGTCGGCATACTCAACACGGTCACGAACAGCGTCGGCCCCTGCACCAGTGTCCAGACGCGGACCTGGGCGGCCACTAACGCGTGCAGCGGCGCCGTCGCCACCTGCGCCGAGGTCCTGACCATCCTCGACACCAATCCGCCGGTCTTCAGCGGCTGCTTCACCGCCAAGACCGTCGAGTGCGGGTCGGGTTTGGGGTTTGACACCCCCACCGCCAGTTACCTGTGCAGCAGCAGCAATGTGTTCGTCGGCATAGTGAGCACGATCACGAACAGCTTCACCGCCTGCACGAATGTTCAGACGCGGACCTGGGCGGCCACCAACGCGTGCAGCGGCGCCGTCGCCACCTGCGCCGAGGTCCTGACCACCATCGACACCATTGCGCCAACCATAGTTAGCTGCCCGACCAACATGGTCGTTTACACCTGCGACAACAACCCGGTCGTGGTGCCGTGGTCCACCAACGCCTCGGACACGTGCAGCAGTGTGACGGTCACCTCAGTGCCGCCTTACGGCACGCCGTTCCCGCCCAACAGCACCAACACGGTGGTGCTCTCGGCGCACGACGCCTGCGGCAACAGCAACGGTTGCACCTTCACGGTGACCGTTCGCCGGCCAGTCCTGGGAACGATCACTTACACCGTGGTCGCGCCTAACTTGATCCTCCAATGGACGTACGGGATTCTCCAGCAGGCTCCCACTGTCCTCGGTCCCTGGACGGACGTGCCGGGGGCCGTGTCGCCGCAGCCGATGCCGCTGAGCAGCGCGGAACAGTTCTTCCGGCTGCGCTGCGCCTCGCCGTAATCGTCCGCTCCTCCCCAACGGCTGCTCCGCCACTCGGAGCAGCCGTTCACTGGGCGGCAATTGCCAGCCCAAAGTGCGCCGAGTGCTGACCGGCAATGCAACTGCCGCCCCCATTTCTCTGCCCCTGGACCACCCAAATAGCAAAGAGCCCGTCGCAAGTCAAGTCCCACGGTCGTTCCGGCGTCAGTCTCGGGACCCCAGGCCCCCCTTGGCCTCATTGGTGTAAGCCCCGGGGGTTTGGCCAGGGTGGATTCAAGAAACCGTAGCCGCCGACGGCAGTCGGCGCTGATCTCCCGCGCGGACGCAAAGTGCGCCGACTGCCGTCGGCGGCTACAATTTGGTGGATTCTTCAATCCGCCCTGGGGGTTGGCACCGCACAAATATGCGGTGGACAACCGGCGGCAAATGGCGTACATACAGGCACTAATTCACGATTTAATGGCTGCCATTAAGCGAACTGGGTCTATTGACGCCTTCGCGCCTCCCGCAACGTTGCGTTCTATGCGGGCGGCGCTGGCGTCATAGTCTGCCCAGCGGCGCCTGAACCAACAACCTTGATTCTAATGAAAACAACCAAACAGATGAACACATCAACCTCCACTTCCACCACGGCTCAAATCGGTTGCGTCCAACCTCCAGAGCCGGTTCGCATTAACAGAGAACCACCCATGAAACGACACCGGACGATTCTGCGCCGGCTTGGTTTACTGGCGGCAACGGCAACCACAATTTGCGCCTCGGCACTGGCACCGCAATCCGCACACGCGACCAATCCAATCTTCATTGACCCAACGACCTGCGGCACTCCGAATGGAACGGCTTATCTCGGGGACACGCTTGGTTCGCCGTGGTACGTTTGGTTCGAGATTGGACAGGCTTCCTGGAATAACGCGCAGGCCGGCATAGGGACTTCCTCAGCGGGCACAGGTTACACTTGGTATACCGCCTACTGGGATCACGACGACGGTGGCAATAAAGTCGTGAAAGCTGATATCGGTGCGACCAAATTCACCTCTACTGGAAGCTGGTACGTCATTTGCCAGGCCAATGAATCTTCTGGCGAAACATACACTTCCGAGTCTGGCTGCGGGTGGGGGAATCCCATCACTTACCCTCCCGCAAACTTAACCAGCAGTTACTTTACCGTGAACGCTCTCGTCGCCCCCTCGGGGCAAACGGCAACAGCGGCTTCATCGTCCGAAATTGATCTGACTTGGACCCAGGGCGTGTCAGGATCGAGTACTAAGAACACGGTCATTTTGCGAAGTACTGGCAGCGCGCCTAATACCGATCCGACGCAAGGCACGGCATACAGTCAGGGTGCTACGATAGGTAATGCCACCGTGGTTTACCCCACCAGCAACGGGACCAGTTTTAGGGACACGACGGTTTCAGCCGGGACGAAATATTATTACAAGTTCTACGCCGAGAATTATAGTTACTATTCCGCCGGGGTTACCGCCAATGCATGCACCACGCCGAGCATCACCGGCCAGCCGGCGAGCACGAACGTGTGCCAAGGCAGCACCGCCAGCTTCACCGTCGCCGCCACCGCCGCCTCACCGACCTGCCAATGGCAGTACAATAGCGGCAGCACTTGGGCCAGCGTCACCGATGGCACCGGGCAGACGTCCTCGACCTATACCACCCCGACTTTGTCAGACACTTCGCGGAGCGGCTACAAATACCGCTGTCAGGTCACGGATGCCTGCGGCACGGTGCTCACCAGCGATGGCAACGCTACACTCACGGTCAATGCGACATCGGTGGGCGGCACGGCGGCGCCGGCGGCTTCGCCGGTCTGCACCGGGAGCGCGCCGACTATCAACCTTTCGGGCAACACCGGCAATGTGACCAAGTGGCAGTCTTCGCCGGACCAATCGACCTGGACGGACATTGCCAACACGACCACGACTTTGAACAACGCGCCGGCCATCACGGCGACGACCTATTACCGGGCGGTGGTGACCAGCGGTGTCTGTTCATCGGCTAATTCGAGTGCGGCGACGGTCACGGTCAATGCGGTGCCTGGGGCGCCGAGCCCGAATGTGAGTTACAACCTGGTGCTGCCGTTCAGCTTGAAGATTAGCATCTCCGATTTGCTGACCAACTGGACAGGCTCCTCTCTCTCCGTCCAGAGTGCCGGTCCCAACAGCACCGACAGCGGAACTGTCACCAAAGACTCCACCTACATTTACTACCTGCCGCCCGCCGGCAGCCCCACCAGCCCCGACACCATCCCTTACACCGTCAGCGGCGCGGACGGCTGCACCACGGTTGCGTACATTAATGTTGTCTTTGTGTCGGCCGCAGGCGGGCAGGCGCAGGCGATCACCGTGGTGGGCGGGACGGCGACGGTGAACTTTGCGGGCATCCCCGGTTACCCTTATATCGTCCAGCGGGCCGAGGATGTGAGCTTTACGGTCAACCTGACGACGGTGCTGACCACTAACGCTCCGGATGACGGGGTGTTCACCTGTGTGGACACTAGTCCCCCGGGGTCTCAAGCCTACTACCGGCTGATGTACAATCCGTAACCGGCAGATCACGAGGCCCTTCTGTGGCTACGCAGTTTTTTCCTCCACCTGCGCCGGCTCGAGTCTGGGCACGATTAGATGAACGATGGCTAGGGCAAGGAGATAAGCCAGGCTGGCCAGGATGAAGACCGGCAGGTAATTGCCGGTTTGCTTGAGGACTTTGCCGGTGACATAGAACAACACCATGCCGCCCAAGGCTCCGATCATGCCGCCGAGACCCGTGACCGAACCGACGAGGCGTTTGGGGAACATGTCGCCGACTAGACTGAAGACATTGGCTGACCAGGCCTGATGCGCCGAGGCGGCGATGGTGATCAAGATAGCCGCCGTCCACTTGCTGCCGGTCACGCCCGAGAAGACGACGGGCAAAACAAAGGCGGCGCAAATGAGCATGGTGATCTTCCGGGCTTTGTTGAGTGTCCAACCCCGTTTCATGAAAAAGCCTGCCAGCCAGCCGCCGGCAATGCTGCCGACCGAGGCGACCACATAGATGAGCATGATCATGTATTTGCGGCCGGCGGGGTCGAGATTGAACTTCTTGTTGAAGAAATCGGGCGAGCCAAACAGATAAAACCACCAAAAGCAGTCGGTCATGAACTTGGCGATAGCGAACGCCCACATCTGTTTATGAGGCAGCAGCCGGCGCCAGGGTATTTTGACGGCGGCTTCGACCGCGTCACTTTGGATAAGCGCCAGTTCCGCCGCGTTCACCTTGGGATGCTCCTCAGGTTTCCTGTAGAGCATCAGCCACGCGACAATCCAAGCCAGGTCAATCACCGCGGTAATAATGAAAGCCCCCCGCCAGCCCACCACGATACCCCCGATGGTCAGGGCCGAAAACTGGACGACGACAAAGGGCAGCGCCCACGGCACCAGGATGCCGCCGACATTGGAGCCTGAGTTGAAGAGACCCGTGGCCAGAGCGCGTTCGCGCTTGGGGAACCATTCCGCCGTCGTCTTGATGGCGGCGGGAAAGTTGCCGCCTTCGCCCAGGCCCAGCAGCATCCGGCATATAAAGAAGCCCGTGATGGTGGTGCCAAACAGGCTGCCGATTTCAGGCGCAAACGCGTGCGACATGGACGCCAACCCCCAGAGGGCGCAGGCAAAGACGAAGCCCCAGCGCAACCCCAGCACGTCCATCAACCGGCCCATGAACAACATGCTGACGGCATAGGCGACGCTGAAGACCATTTGCATGTTCCAGTAGGCGACATCCCATTCGGCCTTGGTCACGCCGAGCCTGCCGGGCATCTCGGGCGCGAGGTTGCCGAACACACCGCGGTCAATGTAGTTGGCCGTGGTGACCCAAAAGAGCAGGGCGCAGATCACCCACCGGAAACTGGTGGCGGCTGGCGGTGGCGGAGCGGCCAGACTGGCCGGCGGTTGGAACGAGTTAGCCTTCGTTGATTCAGCCATGCGGCGCAGTGTGGCTGAGGGTTGGCCGCAACGTCAAGCCGTGCGTGTTATTACCCGCGCAGCGCGGCCGCGCCAACTCACAAAAAGGAGGTTGTAGATTGTCAATTTAAGTGGAGAATGCGTCAAACCTCTATGCACTCGACAGAACTGACCCTCGCAATTCTGGCGGCATTTACCGCTCTCTCGGCGTCAGGCGCCCAGCCGCCACTGCCGACCGGCTCCCGGGTGCTGGAATCTTCTGAACCCGTCTCACCCTACAAAGATGGCCGGCCCACGGCAAAATACCGGTTGAACGCAACCGACCAGGGTGTGGTGCTGCGCCACGGCGACGGGCCGGGCCAATGCGACTATCTTGGCGCGCGCGACATTTGGGTGTTCGCGGACGCCGGCACATACTACATGCATTACGACGCGGCCGGGCCAACCGGCTGGCTCGCCGCGCTGGCCACGAGCAAGGACCTGGTTCATTGGGAGAAAAAGGGGCCGGCGCTCGATTTGGGCAAACCGGGCGACGACGATTCCAAAAGCGCTTCCTACGGCGTGACTTTCAAGGAGGGCAAGACCTGGCACATGTATTACCTCGGCACGCCCAATGTCACGCCCGCGCCCGGCCTGGTTCCCATGTTCCCGTATCAAACGATGAAGGCGAAAAGCAAATCGCCCTGCGGGCCGTGGGCGAAGCAGAGGAACGTCGTCCCGTTTCGGTGCCAGCCGGGGACTTACTATTCCGTGACGGCCAGCCCCGGTCACATCGTGAAGCATGGCGGCGAGTATCTGATGTTCTTTAGCGCGGCGGCGTCGCCGCCCACCAAGCGCACCATCGGCATTGCCCGCACGCGCAACCTCGATGGCCCGTGGGCGCTGGACCCAGAGCCGGTTGTTTCACCCGAGGAGCAAGTCGAAAACACCTCGCTCTATTATGAGCCGGCGAGCAAGACCTGGTTCCTGTTCACCAATCACATCGGCATTGATGACCGCGGCGAATACACGGATGCGGTTTGGGTATATTGGAGCCATGACTTGAATCACTGGGAGGCGCGGAACAAAGCCGTCGTCCTCGACCGCCAGAACTGCGCGTGGTCGAAGAGTTGTATCGGATTGCCTTCCGTCGTGAAGTTCGGGAAGCGGCTCGCGGTCTTTTATGACGCGCCCGGCGATGACAGTGTGAGCCATACGCAGCGTGATGTCGGTCTGGCCTGGCTGGATTTGCCGCTGGTGGTGCCCGCGCAGCCATAGCGCGAGGATCATGGGAGGGATTTATGACGAAACAGTGGGAGGGAAGGCCTATTCAGGCAGAGCCCCAGCCTCGTGGTTTCCCCAGACCACGGCTCCGGCGAACGGACCTCAGAACCGTTGCCGGTAGCGTCGAACCCGACACGACTATGGGCGCAAGGGCCGAAAACCCCCTTGCGCCCCCTCGTGCGGGCGGCAAAAGTGACAGGGTTTGCGTTGAGAAGTCTCTCTGCGGCATGATGCCGCTCCGATGATGTTCCCAATACCCGCCACACCGCCGCCCGCAGTAGTCTTCGTGCCTGCGGTAGTCCCCAAGGACTGTCCAAATATGGCACAAACTACTGTGCCTGTTTACCTTACAGGAAATAGTGCATCTTCGAGCTGGAAGCGGTATTAGATCAAGGCGGGGATTTCAACTGTGCCAGTGGCCGGCATTATTGTGCCACAGTTGGATTATACGCATGTGGCACACTTGCTGGCACAGTGTCCACACATTGGACACATAAAGCCTGCTGAATGGTGGCGGGAAGGGCAACAGACCGCCTCCAAACCGGCTTTGCAAGTCAATAAATTCCAGTTACTTGCGCCGTGCACCTGGGAGTGCCCACGGGCTTCTCCCGGCCTTCTCCCGGCCATCCATGCCTGCAAGCCCCATACGGGGGCGGTAGTGTCCTGAAATTGGACAGATTCGGATTCCCACGAAAAGCCAATGGCGTTTGTTGGCAGGCACGCGGGGCGGCTAAGTTTTGATTTGCTAATGGCAAAACGACGCCGGCAATCCAAATCCGGTCGGGAGGTGGCTGCCCTTTGGCCCGTAAGAATCGGCTTGCGTCTGCTGCGGGAAAGGAGGATGACTCCGGGGTGCATCGCGCAACGGCTGCATACGGGAACAAAGACGTATTTGTCGCGCCGGCTCTACGAGCGGGGCTGGGAGCGAAGGAAGAAGCGGTGAGCCAGATAATGAAACCAAGTACTTTATAGAAGCGGCATGAAGCCGACGGTGTATATCGAGACAACGATCCCGAGCCTGCTGGCGGCGTGGCCGAGCGGCGACTTGCAAATCGCCGCGCAACAAGTGGCGACGCGCAATTGGTGGAACACGCGGCGGCAGGCGTTCGATCTTTATGTCTCGCCGGATGTGCTGGCTGAAGCGCAGAGGGGCGACGAGGAGGCGGCCCGCCGCCGGCTCGAAGCGCTGGCCGAGTGCAAAGTCCTGGCCGTCACGGCCGCTGCGCGGCAACTGACCAAGCGGATTCTGGAGACCGGATTGATTCCCAGGCGCGCGGCTGCGGATGCCGCGCATATCGGCCTGGCCGCCGCGCATGGCATGGAATTCCTGCTGACGTGGAATTGCCGGCATATCCATAATTCCATCATTGAGCACCGCCTTCACGGGGTCTGCGAGGCCCTTGGGCTGTCGCTGCCTGCAATTTGCACGCCGCCGGAACTCATGGCAGACTATCTCCAGTCATGAAAACGGATAATCCAATCGAAGAAATCTGGCGCATCCGGGAAGAAATTGCCGCCGAGAATGGCTACGACGTGGACCGCCTGTTCGACGCGATGCAGCGGGAACAAGAGAAGTATGCCGACCGGCTGGTGCATCATGTGCCGCGCCGCGCGCCGGAGGAACCGAGCGCCGTCCTGCGCGAGGAACCCCCAAAGGCTGGCTCCTAATCTTCGCTGGCAGGCTCGTAAGAATTGGCTTGCGTCTGCTGCGGGGAAGCGGGATGACTCTGGGGTGCATGACGCAACGGCTGCAAATGGAAACCAAGACGCATCTGTCGCACCGGCTCTACGAGCGGGGCTGGGAGCGAAGGAAGCAGCGGTAAGCCAATTAAGAAACTATGAGCCGACCCTGTTCCGAATGACAAAACCCTCGCCTATGCACCGAAGACCAAAGATATTACGTATCACGAGTACTAAATCGTTGCAGCCAATGTCAGGGAGCGGCGGCCTGCGCTTGCTCCAATCGAACGTTATTGACGGCGCTCCCCGGCATGGCTCAGCTCGTTAGTCGCAACCAACGAAAGGACACCCCATGTTTTTCGCCGATATTCGAGGATACTGCGCAAACCTGGATGCGCTAAGGGACTTCGTCGAAGTGCTGCAGCCCATGCTCGCCACAAACGAGGTAACCACGCTTAAAGAGAATCGGCAGCTTGTCCTCGCCCTCATGTACGCCATGCAGCAGGCTGACCCCACGCGGTTCCCCTCGATCAGCCTCCCGGAGTCTCAGAAGCAAGCCCTTCGGAAGAGGGTGAGGGTAACGGGGACTCCTGGTAAAGGGAATGCGACTGTTCTCATCAATGCCAATGGCCTGGGGGCCGGTAACGTTGAGAAGTTCTTTAGAGCCCTGCGTGATTGGGGAAAAGGCGAGGCGCGGAGCCGCCTCCTCTTCAACAGCTCTCTGATATCCTTGGTGAGTTCCGTCGAGTGGTTCTTCTCCCGCGTCCTGCACGCCTACTTTCGCAAATACCCGCAAGCGGCGGTTTCTACGGAGAAGACGTTCAGCTTCGACGATCTCACGCATTTCGGCACCATCGACGAAGCGCGGCAATACCTCATCGAGCGACGGGTAGAGGACATCCTGCGAGGAAGCTTCTCCGACTGGATCAAGTACTTCCGTAACTCAATCAAGCTGACCATGACCTACCTGGACCCATGTATGGACATGCTTGTCGAAACCTGCGAGCGCCGTAATCTCCTGGTCCACAACAACGGTGTCACGAATAATATCTACCTCTCTAAAGTATCCCCGAAGTTAACAACCGGCCTGAAGCCTGGAACACAAATTCCTGTCGAGAGAGCCTACCTCGATCAGCGAATCACATTATTTGAGCGGTGCTGCGTTCTACTTGCCGCCGAACTTTGGAAACAACTGGAACCGTCGGAGGAAAGGCGCGGTTCTGTTCTGATCGACCTTGCCTTCGAGCACATGAAGCAACAGCGCTGGACGATCGTAGAGGGGTTTAGCTATTTTCTGATGAATGATAAAAAGCTGCCCGAACGCCACACGATGGTGGGGAAAATGAACTTCTGGCTCTCTCTAAAACGCCAAAGCCGTTGGGATGAGGTCAAGGATCAGGTTGCAGCCGAAGACATGTCCGCGCGAGACAGAATCTTTCAGCTCGCATGGTTCTCCCTGTGCGAGAAGCGAGACGACTTCTTCGACCTACTGCCCTCGGCGATTAAGGCGCGGGATATGGATCTGGAACGATTGGAGTCATTCCCGATCTTCGACGAGATTAAATCCGACGCACGCTATAAAACAACAGTCGAACGTATTAAGAAAAGGTCGGAGCGGAAACGGGTGCGGCGAGCGCCGCTGCGTGAGCAGACTGGCTCAGATGGTGCCGAACCGAAACAGCGCTAATCGAGTCACCGGGAGAATTGCCTTGCCGGCTCTCACGCCACAGGACATGCGAGGCCGTGTGCAGCGTTTCGTGGCAGTCCTTGCGGATTGAGCAGCACTCTGTCTCTGCCACGCTGATGATAAGAATTTAGCATCCCTTGGACGGGGCAATCCCAAATGGGAGGGTGAACGTGGTGGGCTGAGGGGCATGTTGAGTAGCAAGTTCGTGGTGCGATACAGCACCAATTTGCCGGCGAGCCCGTATCTGTTCCTTGACCCTGCCGGTGACGGCCAGCCAGCCCGGTTTTATCGGGCGTTTATGCAGTGAGCGGGAGGCGGGGCGATTTTCATGGCTGCGGGGCGGGGTTTGTGAGAGAAAGATGGCATTCAGGACACATGAAAGCGGTCAGATTAATAGAGCCGGGCCGTCCGCTGGAGTCGCAGGAAGTCAAAGTGCCGGCGGTTGGCGCGCGGGATGTGCGGGTGCGGGTGAAGGCGGCGGGGGTCTGCCATTCGGATGCGCATTATCGGGCGGGCAAATCGGTGGTGCGCCCGCTGCCGCTGACGCTGGGGCATGAGGTGGCCGGGGTGGTCGAGCAGGCGGGTGCGGAGGTTTCCAACGTCAAGGCGGGCGACCGGGTTTGCCTGCATTACCTGGCCAGTTGCGGGGAATGCGTTTATTGTCAGCGGGGGAACGAGCAGTTCTGCACGTCGGGCGCGATGATGGGCAAGTATCGCGACGGCGGTTACGCGGAGTTTGTCGTCATGCCGGCGCGCAGCGTGTTCCGGTTGCCGGAGGAGATTCCGTTCGAGCAGGGGGCGATCATGATGTGCTCCTCGGCCACGTCGCTGCACGCGTTGAACAAGGCGCGGCTGCGGGCAGGGGAGTCGGTGGCGGTGTTTGGCGTGGGGGGATTGGGCCTGTCGGCGATTCAGTTGGCGAAGGTGTTGGGCGCGCGCGAGGTGTTCGCGGTGGATATCCAGGCGGGGAAGCTGGCCCTGGCGGAACAGTTCGGCGCGGTGCCGGTGAATGCGGCGGAGTGCGAGCCGGTGGCGGAGATCGGGCGTTTGACGGCCGGGCGGGGCGTGGATGTGGCGCTGGAGTTGATCGGGCTGCCGTTGACGATGCGGCAGGCGGTCCGGTCGCTGGCCATCCAGGGGCGGGCCGCGTTGGCGGGCCTTACCGATAAGACGTTCGAGGTGGCGCCTTATTTCGAGGTGCTGAACAAAGAAACGGAGATCATCGGGGTGTCGGATCATCTGGCGCAGGAGCTGCCGCAGTTGATCGAATGGGTGCGGCGGGGCGCGCTTGACTTATCCAAGGTCATCACGCGCACGCTGCCGCTGGACGCCAAGGCGGTGAATGACGCGCTGGACGGGCTGGAACAGTTCGGCGAGGAGGGGCGGATGGTGATAAGGCCCTAATGAGGCCTTGCCTCAAACGATGGCTGGCAGCGAAGGTGCCGGGGGGTTATTGAAAATTGAGCATTGAGAATTAGTCAATGGTCATTGAGGCTTCCCGGGTTCAGGAGGTGTGGTGGTGGCTCGGCCGGTGTTCCCCCATGGACTCGCCCGCCCGCTTCATGGCCCGGCGCGCGCGGCGCCGACGGTGCACGCGGCGATACTTCATCGTACGGTATTGCCGATAAGCCAGATAGATGATCACGCCGAGAATAACAACCACCGCCCCCCACATCAGGGTGGTCTCAACTGTATCGTATAGCTCTTTCACGAGGTTGGCTTAATTCAGGCTTCCGGCTAAGACTTGTTTCGCCTCAGCGCAATTTGCCGGTGCTTGGGGCTGAAATCAAGGCGCAAGCAGGGATTTGACAATTCGACCGGCGCTCACAACACTGGGTTCCGCGTCTTAAGAGCATGAAATATTATTATTTTCTGGCGGTGGCAGTGGCTGCATTCCTGACCGTTGCGGCGATGCCGGTTTTAGCTGAGCAGCCGGCCCCTTCGTTGATTTATGAAACCCCACACGAGTTTTTCGGGTGCGGCGACTTTGATCGGGATGGACGGACGGACCTGGTGATCGTTGACAAGGAGAGCGGCAAATACCGGCTGGGCTACCAGTTGACGCCGGGGGTGTTCTCTTGGGTGGACTGCCGGCCGAGTGGGATCAAAGGCGTCGCCGGGTTCAGCATTGGGCGGTTGCTGGCGACGAATCAGGAGGCGCTGGCTTTTGCGTCCCCCGACGCCAACCAGATCACGCTGGTGGAGGTCTCAAGCCCGACCGCCCCGGGCAAGCCGGTGACCGTGCCGTTCACGGCGGCGCTGGGGCCGAATACGGTCGTGGCGGTGGACATCGGCGGCGCCGGAAAGACGGCTCTCGCCGATCTTTATGTCGGCTCCATTTACAACTCGCCCGACCCGAACCAGGCGGCCTTGCTGCGCAATGATGGCGCGGAGTTTCCCAAACTGGCCGAGGCGCCCCTGGCCGGACCGGCTTTGAGAGGCAACCGGCTCTCGCTCAAGGCGGGCGAGCCGGAACTGCTCTGCCTGCTGGAGCATGAAGACAAAGCGGACACGCTGCGCGTCGAGAATCTCAGCAGCGGCAAGCCAGTGGCGATGGCCACCGCGGCCGGTCTGCCCGCCGATTCGGATTATGCCGTCGGGAATTTCCGCGGGACGCCGTTGCGCGAGTTCATTGTCTATAAGCCGGGGGACAAGAACCTGACGGTGCGTCCGGTGGAAGAGCCTGCGCCCGGGCAGTTTCAGATTGGCGCCGGCCAGAGCTTCGACCTGGAGCAGCCGGTGCGGCGAGTCATTGCGCTCGACGGGAACGGTGCGAAGCAGATGTTCGTCATATTCGGCGCGGGGGAAAAGGCCGGGGTGTTCGATTTCGACGGAATGAAAGCGCCCGTTCTGGTCCAAAGCCTGGCGGTGACGAACGATCTATTTACTTGCGCGGCGAGTCTGCCGGGCGGCTTCATTGCTTTTTCGCAGCCCGTGAGCGGCAAGTTCTCCACGCGCTACCAGATATACAAAACGAGCGGCGGGGCTTACGTTCCCGGCGCGTTCGGCAGCCTGGCTTCACTGGCAGACAACGACAACATCACAATCCCTGACATCTACGCGCGGATTACGGCCAACCCGACCGCGGCCAACGAGAGCGAGATGAAGGCTTACACCAACACGATTCCCGGCACGGGAGTGAGGTTCGCCATGGTGCCGATTCCCGGCGGCGAGTTTGTCATGGGCAGCCCGGACACCGAGCGGGGGCGCAAGCCGGACGAAGGCCCGCAGCACAAGGTGAAGATTTCTCCCTTCTGGATGGGCCAGTGCGAAGTGACTTGGAACGAGTACGAGCTGTTTATGTATCCCGACGAGGAAAGGCGGACGCGCGCCACCGTCCCGACTGACGCCGCCGGAGACAAGCTGGCCGACGCTGTGACCCACCCGTCCAAGCCCTACGTCGAGATGAGTTTCGGGATGGGCAAGGACGGCTTCCCGGCCATTAGCATGACGCAGCACGGCGCCAATAAGTATTGCCAGTGGCTCAGCGCCAAGACGGGACAGTTCTACCGCCTGCCGACGGAAGCCGAATGGGAATATGCCGCGCGGGCCGGCACGACGACCGCGTATTTCTTCGGCGACGACCCGAGCAAACTGGGCGAATACGCCTGGTTCGAGCAGAACAGCGATTTCAAGTACCAGAAGGTCGGCAAGAAGAAGCCCAATCCGTGGGGGCTTTACGACGTATACGGCAACGTCGTCGAATGGGTGCTTGACCAGTACGACCCTGATTTCTACAAACAGTGCGCCGGGAACAGCGGCACCGTCGATCCGTGGAACAAAGCGACCAAGCCCTATCCGCACGCGGTGCGCGGCGGCTCGTGGGATGACGAAGCCGCGATGTGCCGCAGCGCGGCGCGGCGCGGCTCGGACCGCTCCTGGAAAATGCAGGACCCGCAGTTGCCGAAGAGCGTCTGGTATTTCTCGGACGCGCAGTTTGTGGGGTTCCGCATCATGCGCCCGCTCAAAGTGCCGCCGCCCGAACAGATGCAGAAGTATTGGACGAGCGGCGTGGAAAGAGACTAGTCTGGCAGGCGCAGTTGAATTTTCAGCACCGCAAAAGCATCAAAGCCTAAACGCATGCCGTCTGAACGGTCAACCAACAGCACATCATGACTACACCAAACACAAATCAGCCCGAATCAAACCTAACGCGCCGCGATTTTCTTAAGCGCACCTCCACCGCCATTGCCGGGGCCTCCGTGCTCGGCAGTTTATCCGTCGAACGGAGCGCTTTCGCGGCGGGCAGCGACACCCTGAAGGTCGTCCTGGTTGGCTGCGGGGGTCGCGGCTCCGGCGCCGCCAGCCAGGCTCTCAGCACCGATGGCCCGGTGAAGCTGGTCGCGATGGCCGACGTATTTAAAGACCGGCTCGAAGGGAGCCTCAAGACTCTCAGCGAGCACCACAAAGACAAGGTGGACGTGCCGCCCGACCGTCAATTCGTCGGCTTCGAGGCCTACAAACAGGCCATCCCGCTGGGCGACGTAGTGGTTCTGGCCACGCCGCCGGGTTTTCGGCCAATGCAGTTTGAAGAGGCCGTGAAGCAGGGCAAACATGTCTTCACCGAGAAGCCGGTAGCCACCGATGCGCCCGGCGTCCGGCGTTTTCTGGCCGCGGCCGAAGCGTCAAAGCAGAAGAATCTGAAAGTCGTTGTGGGCCTGCAACGGCATTACGACGAAGGCTACCGCGAAACCATCCAACGTCTGCATGACGGCGCCATTGGCGACGTCGTGGCGATGCGGGCCTACTGGAACGGCGAGACGCCCTGGCTCAAGCGGCGCGCGGACCTGGACCAGCAGTACGGGCGCAAGCTCAGCGAAATGGAATATCAGATGCGCAACTGGTACTATTTCACCTGGATTTGCGGCGACCATATTGTCGAGCAGCACATTCACAACCTGGACGTGATTAACTGGGCCAAGCAGGGTTACCCGGTTCGCGCCGAGGGCATGGGCGGCTGCGAAGTCCGCCGGGGCCTGGACTACGGTGAAATCTTCGACCACCACGCCGTCGAGTTTGAATACGAAGACGGTTCGCGCCTGTTCAGTTACTGCCGTCATATTCATGGCTGCTGGGACAATGTTTCGGAGCATGTGGTCGGGACCAAAGGCACCTGCGATGTCAGCGCCCACGTTATGCGCGGGTCAAATCAATGGCGCTTCAAGAGGCAAGGCGGCGGCGATCCCTACCAAAAGGAGCACGACGCGCTCTTCGCCGCCATCCGCAACGACAAGCCGATCAACGACGCCGAGAACGGGGCCAAGAGCACCATGACCGCCATTCTCGGCCGCATGTCCACTTACTCCGGCAAGATGATCGAGTGGACGGACGCCCTGAACTCGAATATCAATTTAATGCCTGACAAGCTGGCCTTCGACGCCGACCCAAAGGTTATGCCGGATGCCAACGGCCTTTATCAGCTTCCGGTTCCCGGCCACACGGTGGTCGTGTGAACCGCGGCCAGTGTCAAACCAATCGCAACGGCCGACCCTGAAGCGGTCGGCCATTTGTTTCTCGGCCATGCGCCAGCAAACGGCCGCTGTTGTGAAATGCCTCTTTTGAATCGAGCCATTCTCGTTTCGCTGTTCGGCACACTCCTTCTCGCCGGTTGCCGTTCGCCCGCTTCCCGGCAAGCGCTTCACCGATTCGAGTTCACCCATCCGGCAATGGGCACTTTGATGACCATCACCCTTTACGCCCCGGAACCGGCCACGGCCCAAGCCGCCGCCTCAGCCGCCTTCCAGCGCATCGATGCGCTTGAAGACATCATGAGCGACTTCCAGGCGGACAGCGAGCTGATGCGGCTCTGCGATCAGCCGTTTGGAACGCCAGTGCCCGTCAGCGCGGAACTCTTCGAGGTCCTCCAGCGCTCCCTGAAGGTCTCGAAGCTCTCCGACGGCGCGTTCGACGTGACGGTCGGCCCTTACATCCGGTTGTGGCGCTTCGCGCGGAAGCGCAAAGTCCTTCCCACGCCCGCCGAAATTGCCGCCGCTCGGGCGGCGGTGGGCTGGCAAAAACTGCGGCTGGACCCGCGGACGCGCACGGTGACCTTGCTGGTCCCGAACATGCGCCTGGACTTGGGCGGCATCGGCAAAGGCTATGCTGCCGACGCGGCGCTGCGGATTCTGAAGGGCAGGGGAATTGACCGCGCACTCGTGGCGGCCAGCGGTGACATCGCTGTCGGAAACCCTCCCCCGGGCCAGCGGGGTTGGAAAATCGGCATCGCGCCCTTTGATGGCGACACGAACAAAGCCCCTCGGACCCTCCTGCTTCACAACGCCGGCATCTCCACCTCCGGCGACACCGAGCAATTCATCGAGATCAATGGCATCCGTTATTCGCACATCGTGAATCCGGTGACCGGCCTCGGTCTCACGAATCGTATTCAAGCGACCGTCATCGGGCCAGACGCCACCACCACCGACAGCCTGGACACCACCGTGAGCCTGCTCGGCGTGCAGCGCGGCCTCGCGTTGATCGACTCCCGGCCGCATCTGGCGGCCTTGATTGTGACGAAAGAAGACGGCCAGACCCACAGCTTCGCTTCGCGTCGCTTCCGGCGGATTCAACAGGCGCCCTGAGAGTGGATTCGCTCGCGCCTCCCCAGGGCTGAATTGAGCTCTGGTTAGGACCGCGAGCCGTCCCGGCTCGCAGCGGCCCTCACATTTTCCGGACGCTTTGGTTTGCCAAGCGCTCTGGCGCGTTTCCGCGTGCTGCGAGCCGGGACGGCTCGCGGTCCGGCAGGTTTGATCCAGCCCTTGCGCGCCTCTTGGACTCGTGCCTTGACGCAGGGCCATGAAAGCCAGAGAATGCGGCGCATGAAGATTATGCGCTCAAAAGTTATTCTGCTCCTTGGATTCGTTGCTTGCACCCTCGGCCTGACCCCGACGTTCGCCCAAAAGCCGAACGACATCCGTTTGGAGCAATTCAAACCGCTCAAAGCGCCCTACCCGCAGGGGCTGCTTTTGCGGCAGGGGGATTGTCTGGCGATTTGCGGCGATTCCATCACCGAGCAGAAGAGGTATTCCCGCCTCATCGAAGATTACCTGACCATGTGCGAGCCGGAGTTGGAGGTTTCGGTGCGGCAATACGGCTGGGGCGGCGAGCGGGCGCCGGGATTCCTGGCCCGCATGACCAATGATTGCCTCCGCTTCAAGCCGACCATGGCCACCACCTGTTACGGCATGAACGACCATGAGTATCGGGCCTACGAAGACCGCATTGGAGAGACGTATCGCGAGAACTCCACGGCCATCATCGAAGCGTTTAAGGCCAATGGCGTGCGCGTGATTCAAGGCTCGCCCGGCTGCGTGGGCAAGATCCCCCGCTGGACGAAGCGGACCAACGATACCGTGATGGACTTGAACCTGAACCTCTGCCACCTCCGCGACATTGACATCGAAATCGCCGAAAAGGAACGCGTCGGGTTCGCCGATGTCTTCTGGCCCATGCTGACCGCGGGCGTGGCTGCGCAGAAGGAGTACGGCGCCAACTACGCCATCGCCGGCGCCGACGGAGTGCATCCCGGCTGGGCCGGCCATGCCGTCATGGCTTACGCCTTCTTGAAGGCTATGGGCTTAATGGGCGACATCGGTGTGTTCACTGTCGATGTGAAGAAGAGCAAAATGATTACCTCTCCGGGGCATGTCTTGGTCGCGGCTCAGAAGGGCGAGTTTAAGATCAAGAGTTCGCGTTATCCCTTCTGCGCTTGCGTTCCGACCGGCCAGGGCGCGGCGTCGTACCCCGTCTGCGATCAGGATGACCCGGCCAAAGACAACAGCATCCGTTCGGCCATGACGCTTATTCCTTTCAATCAGGAGCTCAATCGGTTGACTCTCAAGGCTGACAACGTCAAAGCCGGGAGACGCTACAAAGTCGCCTGGGGCAGCGAGAGCAAGACCTTCACCGCCGACCAACTGACGCGCGGGATTAACCTCGCCGCGGAATTCCCCTGTAATCCCTTCTGCGAAGCCTTTGCCAAAGTCGATGCCGCTGTTGCCGCCAAGCAGGCCCACGAAACCCTGCAGATCAAGCAAGCCTTCCGCAGCCCCGAAGCCAAAACCGACATGGAAGCGGTTGCCGCCCGGACCGAAAAGGAACGCGAGCCGCTAGCCGCCGCCATCCGGGCCGCCTTCGTGCCGGTAACCCATACGCTCAAAATCGCGCCGGCGGAATAGAGAGCGAACGTTGGTAAGTCTGACTGAGCGAGGGCCGTGACTGAGTGGTCTAAGCCCTCGGGTGCGCGGCGTCGTAGGCCCGCTTGAGCCGTTCGGTGGTCAGGTGGGTATAAACCTGGGTCGTGACCAGGTGGGCGTGACCGAGCAGCTCCTGCACACTGCGCAAGTCCGCACCCCCGTCCAGCAGGTGGGTCGCGTAGCTATGCCGCAGCTTGTGCGGCGTCAGGTGCGGGTCCAGGCCGGCGACGGCGAGATATTTCTTCAGGCGCAATTGCAGATGCCGTGGCGAGACGGGCGTCCGCTTCTTGGCGCCGGCCAGAAAGACCGGGGACTCGCCCGCTGGCGCCTGGGGCAGCAGGTTCCAGTAGTTCTTAATCGCCTCCAACGCCGGCTCGCCGATGGGAACCAGGCGTTCTTTCTTTCCCTTGCCGCGCACGCGCACCAGGCGCTCATTCCAATCAATGTCCTGTGCCACCAACCCGCAAAGCTCGCTGATGCGCAATCCGCACGAATAAATGGTCTCCAGAACCGCCACGTCGCGCCGACAGGCGAAGACCGCGGCAGCCTGGGCGGAATCTCTTCCGCCCTGCGCTGGCAGGAGCTTGAGCGGGGCGGCCAGCAGATCGGTCATCTGTTGCGGCGTTAAGAATCTCGGGAGCCGTTTTCCGAGTTTGGGCAGGGCGAGGTTCTTGATGGGCGAAGTGGCCACGGCCCCATGCCGGACGAGGAAACGGTAAAACGTGCGCAAGGCGCTGAACCGGAGTTGGATGGCCGCCCGGCTGAGATTGTGCCGCCCCAAAAACCGCAGGTAGGCGCGGAAATCATCCCGTTGCAGGGTCTCCCACGCCGGGGGCTGGTTCCGCTCCTCCTGATGCCAGCGATGAAACTCCCGCATGGCCTGCCGGTAGTTGCGCTGCGTGTACGCCGACGCGCCCCGGTCCGTGGCCAGGTGCTGCAGGAACTTCTTGATCCACTTGTCCTCGGCCGGTGGCTGAGTATCAGCCGGTGTCATTTCGCCGCGCTCTTCGTCGTCTCAGCCTCGCGCGGCGGGAAAGCGAAAGTGACCTTGCCCGCCTCGTCCATCACCAGGTACGCGGTGAAGGGCCGACCGCTCTTGGCGGAAATGAACTCGCGGAACAAGTCTGTTTTCCCTTTCGCCAACAGCCGGGCCGCCTGCTCCCGGTCAATAGGCTGCTGCAGGATCACTTTGTTCAGCTTGAATTTGCATGGCCGGTTGTCCGCCTGCGAGCGCTCGCAAACGTAAGCCGTGCCGCCCTCGAACACCCGCTTGCCGCACAGCGGGCATTTGCCCAGCGACGGCTGCCCCGTGAAATCAATCTTCGGCTCTGGCGCCGCGGCCGGGCCGGCCTTGGCCGCGGCCTTCCGCGGCTTCGCCTCGCGCGGCTCAAATTCAAAGCCCACGCCCCCGTCCTTGACCACCAGGAAGGCCTTGAACGGCCGCCCCTTTTTGGAAATGAACTTCTCCAGCAGATCCGTCTTGCCGGTCGCCAGGAGCTTCTGTACCTGCTCGCGCTCGATCGGCCGCTGGAGGATGATCTTGCCCGACCGGAAATCGCACGTGCGCGCGGCCCCGACCGCTTTCTCGCAGACGTAAGCCATCGGGGTGTCGAATACGCGCTGGCCGCACTTCGGGCACTTCCCCAGCGGCTCCTGCCCCGTGAAATCAACTTGCGTCAGCGCGCCATTCACCTCGGGCCGATCCTGGCCGAAATCGAATTCGGGCTTCAACTCCGGCGTGAGCTTGATCCCCGCTGAGAAAGGCTTGCCCAGCTTGCTGCGAAAACCTTGCAGCGGCCCGACTTGGCGCTTGGCAATGAGTTCCTCCACCTCGGGGATTTCGAGCTGCCGCCCGGCCACGATCTTCCAGAGGCTGAACTCGCACTTTTGGCACTGGAACTTCTTGTAGTTCTCGTGAATTTCCCCCCCGCACTTCGGGCATGGAACCTTCAGCGTCCCGAAATCGCCTGGCACCGTGTCGCTCTCATGGCGCTTGGCCTTCCCCACGATCTCGCGGGTCATGTCGGCGATTTCCTTCATGAAATCGGGCCGCTTCATTTGCCCGCGTGCCATGCGGCGGAGCTTGAACTCCCAGTCGCCGGTCAATTCCGGCGAGGACAACTCGGGAATCCCCAGCCCGCGCAACAGCGCGATCAGCGAAAACGCCTTGGCGGTCGGTTGCAGTTCGCGTCCCTGGCGCAGGACGTATTTCTCATAGATCAGCCCCTCGATGATCGACGCGCGCGTCGCGGGCGTGCCCAGCCCTTTTTCGCGCATCGCCTCGCGCAATTCCTCGTCCTCGACCAGTTTGCCCGCCCCTTCCATCGCGCTGAGCAGGGTTGCTTCCGTGAAGCGCGCCGGCGGCTTGGTCTGCGCGGCAACGACCTCGACGTTGGTGGTCTGCACCGTCTCCTTCGGCTGCACCGGCGCGAGCGTCGGCGTCTCGTCGGTCTGGGCCTCCTTGCCATAGACGGCCAGCCAGCCGGCGTTGGTCATCACCTTGCCCTCGCTCTTGAACGGCTCGCCCTCGACCCGCGTGATGCGCGTCGTGATCAGAAATTCCGCCGCCGGATAAAACACCGCGAGGAACCGCTTGGTGACCAGGTCGTAAAGCTTCGCTTCCAGGTCCCCCAGATGCCTCGGCGCGAGCGAAGTCGGGATGATGGCAAAGTGATCCGAGACCTTGGCGTTGTTGAAGATTCGCTTGTTCGGCTTGACCCAGCCGCTCTTGAGAATCTGGCCGGCGAACGTCCCGTAGCTGGTCCCCTCCAGCATCCCCAGCGTCTTCTTGACCGTCTGGAGGTAATCCTCCGGCAGGGCGCGAGCGTCCGTGCGCGGGTAGGTGAGCACCTTGTGCCTCTCGTAGAGCGCCTGGGCCAGCGACAGCGTGGTCTTGGCCGACAACCCGAACCGGCCATTCGCGTCCCGCTGCAAGCTCGTCAGATCGTAGAGCAACCCCGACATTTGCGTCGTCGGCTTGCTTTCTTCGGTGACGACGCCGGGCTTGCCGAGGCATTTGGCGCGGATGGCTTCCGCCAGTTTGGCCTCCCACACCCGCTCCGGCTTCAGGTCGCCCTCGCCCTCCTTTTTGGCGAACTTCTCGTCGAACCAGCGCCCGGCGTATTCGCCGGCTTTGGCCAGGAACGTGCCGTGGATTTCCCAGTAATCCTTCGAGACGAAGTTCTTGATGCGGTCCTCGCGCTCCACGAGGATCGCCAGCGTCGGCGTTTGCACGCGCCCCACCGTCGTCAGGTGAAACCCGCCCGTCTTCGAGTTGAAGGCCGTCATCGCGCGCGTGCCGTTGATGCCGACCAGCCAATCGGATTCCGAACGGCACACCGCCGCATCCGCCAGCGGCCGCATGGACGCATCGTCGCGCAGGTGCTCGAACCCTTCGCGGATGGCCGCCGGGGTCATGGACTGCAGCCAAAGCCGCTTGATGGTCTGCTTGGCTTTCGCGTATTGCACGAGGTAGCGGAAAATCAGCTCCCCCTCCCGGCCGGCGTCGCAAGCATTGATCAGCGTGCCCACGTCCGGGCGTTTGATCAACTTCAGCAGCAGCTTGAGCCGCCCCTCGTTCTTGTCAATGGGCCGCAGGTCGAAGTGCGGCGGAATCACCGGCAGATGGGCAAACGACCACTTCCCGCGCTGGACCTCGAACTGGTCCGGCACGCACAACTCCAGCAAATGGCCGACCGCTGACGAAAGCACGTAGTGCTCGCTCTCGTAGTAGTCGTCATGCTTCCTGAACCCGCCCAGCGCCTTGGCGATGTCGCCCGCGACTGACGGCTTCTCGGCAATAATAAATGCCTTGCCCATATAATCCAATGACACTTACACCTTGTCCGCATAAGGGGCAAATCCGTGCAAGCGGCGGCAAAGTGGCCCAAACCCGCCCCCCTGTCAAAGATTTCCGCGCTCAGCCGTCTCCAGGCAGAAAACACAATGAGCTTGACCCCGTTGTGTGAAATATTTGCTTGCCCGCCTTCCTGCGGCTGAGCAGTAATTGGGGAGCGCTATGCGCAGACCCGCGACCCAATCCAAACCCGCACCTCCGAGGGCCTCGACGGCAGTGGTGGCTGAGCCGCGTTTTCCGGTGTGGCTGATGGCCGCCTGGCTGGTGCTGGTGACCATTGCCCTCTACTGGCCCGCCACCGGCCATGCCTTCGTCAACTTCGATGACGATCTGTACGTGTTGGATAACCCGCACGTGACCAGCGGATTGACCTGGGAAAGCGTGAAGTGGGCTTTGTTCAAGCCGGATGTCTCTTTTGGCTATTGGCATCCCTTAACCCTGTTGTCCCACATGTTGGACTGCCAACTGTTCGGTTTGAACCCTTGGGGACATCACCTGACCAGTGTGCTGCTGCATGCCCTCAACGCGATGCTGGTGTTCGTGTGGCTGCGGCAGATGACCGGCGCGACCTGGCGGAGTCTGTGGGTGGCGGCGCTGTTCGCACTTCACCCGCTGCGCGTCGAATCGGTCGCCTGGGTCGCCGAACGCAAAGACATGCTCAGCGCCTGCTTCGGCCTGCTCGCGCTCGTCTTTTACGCCCGCTATGCGCAAGTCCAAAGTCAGCCGCCCGAATCCCGCAACACGTTTCACGTTTCACGTTTCACGTTTCACGTTTCA
>JBEKJO010000046.1:0-35580 GCA_050011195.1 Verrucomicrobiota bacterium
ACGTTCACAGGCAGCGCGCTGGCGCATACCGTCTGCGAGGCCACAGTCACCGTCGGATTGGCATTGACCGTCAAGGCGCCCGAGCCGGTGCCGGTGCACCCATTGGCGTCGGTCACCACCACGGTGTAGGCGCCCGCCGCACTCGCGCTGACACTGGCCGTGTTGCCAGGAATTGGGCCTGAGGGCCCCGTCCACGCATAGCTGAACGGTCCCGTGCCAACGGGCGTCGCGGTGATGTTCACAGGCAGCGCGCTGGCGCATACCGTCTGCGAGGCCACAGTCACGGTCGGATTGGCATTGACCGTCAAGCTGCCTGAGCCGGGGGCTGAAGCGCACCCATTGGCGTCGGTCACCACCACTGTGTAGGCGCCCGCCGCACTGGCGCTGACACTGGCCGTGTTGCCAGGAATTGGGCCTGAGGGCCCCGACCAGGCATAGTTGAACGGTCCGGTGCCAACGGGCGTCGCGACGATGGTCGCGGGCAGCGCGCTGGCGCATACCGTCTGCGAGGCCACAGTCACGGTCGGATTGGCATTGACCGTCAAGGCGCCTGAGCCGGTGCCTTCGCACCCATTGGCGTCGGTCACCACCACCGTGTAGGTGCCCGCCGCATTGGCGCTGACACTGTCCCCGTTGCCAGGAATTGGGCCTGAGGGCCCCGTCCACGCATAGCTGTACGGCTCAGTCGCGCCAGACGCAGTTGCCGTGATCGTCGCAGGCAGCGCACTGGCGCATACCGTCGGCGAGGTCACAGTCACCCTCGGAAGGGCATTGACCGCCAACCGGCCCGAACCCCTGGCGGTGCATCCATTGGCATCGGTCACCACCACATGGTAGGCGCCCGCCACACTCGCGCTGAAACTCGCCTCGTTGCCCGGATTGGCCGCTCCCGCCGGCACCGTCCACGCATAACTATACGGCGAAGCCCCGCCAGACGCAGTCGCCGTGAGGGTCGCCGAGCCGCCCGCGCAAACCGCCGCCGAATTCACACTCACCGCCGGCAGCGGATGGACCGTCACCGTGGCGGCACTGGAGAGCACCGCCCCGCCGCAGCCATAAACCACCACCTCATACTGCGACCCGCTGTCCCCGACGTCCAGCACCGGCGTCGTGTAGGTGCTGCTGCCGTTGCCCGACGCAATCGGCGGGTTGCCCTGGTCGAAGCCCGCGTAATCGCCGTAATAATTATCCGCATTGTCCGTATATCCGCCGACCAGCAAATTGTTGAAGTAGCAATTCTCCTCGTCGCCGTTGCCGGTGTTCTGATTAAACAATTTCAACTGGGCAATGGTCCCGGAGTACGAGCCCGCGAATGTGGCCGCCGTGCCGCCGCAAGGGATCACAATCAAGGAATAGGCGCTGGCGGAAGTCAAAACGAACTGAACCCGCACGCCCGTCCGTTGGACAGCAATCCCCGTGTCCTGCGGCGCGCCGTCATTGATGGCATACCAGTAGTCGTAGGGCGAACTGCCCCCCAAGACATAGAACTGCAGCACGTCCGGCGTGGGGGCGCCGGAGGTTTGCAGGCTGAATCCAACCTTGCTGCCGGAGTCCACGTTGCCGTTGTCAAAGTCAATGCTCACCACCTGTCCGACCGTCAAGGCCGGGAGCGGGCGGGTGGCGACTTCGTCGCCGCCGGAACCGCCCCAGATGCCCAGCGCGTAGCCGCTGATGGGGCTGTTGATGTCATAGGCCGCAGAGAGGCTGTTGCAAACCGGGACGCCAAAGTCATTGTTGGTGGAATTGCCCAGGAAGGTGCTGCCGCTGCCGCTCACGGACCAGGCGTTGTTGCCCCAACCGTTATTGTTGTTTTCCGCCCAGGAGTAATTCAGGCCCGACCCGGAGGCGGTAACGGAGAAGGTGGCCGTCGAGCCGCTGCACGCCGCCTGATTGGCGGGCTGGGTGGAAATGGTGGGCGCCACATTCAAGCTCACCGTGACGCTGGATTGCGCGGTGCACCCATTGCCATCGGTGACCGTGACCGTATAGAGGGTCGTGGTCGCGGGTGAAGCCGTGGGATTGGCCACCGTGGTGCTGCTCAATCCCGTGGCGGGACTCCAACTGTAAGTGTAATTGCCGCCGCTGCCGCCGCTGGCGGTGGGGTTGCCGCCGATGGCCACCGCGCCGCCCAAGCAAATGTCCTGATTCGTGCCGGCACTGGCGGTTGGATTCTGGTAGAAATTGACGGTCACGTCGGCGGTCGAAGGCGTGCAGGTCCCGTTGCTGATCGTCCAGCGCAGATCATAAGTGCCGTAGGCATTCACCGTCGCCGTCGAACTGCCGGAGGTGGGGGCGCTGAACGTCGCGGTGCCCGGCCCGCTGACTTGGCTCCAAGCCCCGCTGCCCACCGTCGGGGTGTTCCCGCCCAGCGCAGCCGTCGTCGCGCTGCCCGTGCCGCACAGATTCTGCGTCCCGCCCACCGACGCGGTGGTCGGCGGCTGGTCCTGCGTGATCGTCACGGTGCTGGAGGAGTCGAGGGAGTTGTCCGTGCAAGAGGGATTGTGGATCGTCCACTGGAACGTGTTGGCCCCGTAGCCCAAGCCCGTCACTGTCGAGTTCGGACTGTTCGGGGACGTAATTGTGCCGCTGCCGCTGACCAAAGTCCAGGTCCCCGTACCAACCGTTGGAGTATTCCCCGCCAGCGTCGCCGTCGAGGCACATAGCTCCTGCGGTGAACCCGCATTGGCCGTCGTCGGCGCGATGCAGGCAATGTTCAGCACAAGGGCGCCGCCCGAGATTGCGAGCGAGGCGGTCGTGTTGGCGGCTTTGCCGTCACCATTGACGGTAACGGAACTGGGGACTATGCCGGCTACTGACCCGCTCCCGCTGTTTGAGATCAGCGTGTAGCTTCCGACGGGCAACGGGTTGCCACCGTTCGCAACCGTGACCGTGACGGGGTTGCCGCCGGCCAGGGTCAGCGCGCCGCCGGTAACGTTGATCGCGGGCGTGGCCGGCGCGAAATAAGGCAGCGACAGCGGCGACAAGCTGCCCATCGTCAGGCCGGCTGAAGCTGCCGCGTTGATGGTGGCAGTCCCGGCGGCGGTCGGCCCGCTCAAGGTCTGGGAGGCGCCCAGAGTCAACGTGCTGGACCGCCCCGAAACGTCAAACGTGGCCCCGCCCGCCACGGTAATAGTTCCGGCGCCCACGGTGCCGGAACCGGTTAGCGCGAGGGTGCCGTTGGTGATGGTGGTCGGGCCGGTGTAGGTGTTGTTGGCATTAGTCAGGGTGAGGGTGTGGCTGCCGTCGCCAATTAGGGTGAGGCTGCCGCCGGAACCGATGATTTGCCCGCCGAAAGTAGTGCTGATGTTGGTCTCGAGGACCGTCAGCGCGCCGGAGAGCAGGATGGTGGGAGTCCCGGTACCGGCGCCGCCGGCGAAGGCGTTAGTGCTGGAGAGCGGGCCGATGGTCTGGCTATAGCCGTTGAGGTCAAAAAATGCGCCAGCGAATGCGCCAACGGCGCCATCCTTGGCGATCTCCAGGGTTGTGCCATAAGGCAGCGCCCCGTTGGCGCCCAACAGCAACCTGCCGGTGGAGAGGCCGGTCCCGCCAGCGTAGGTGCTCTTGGCGGTGAGGTAGTTGGTTCCGAAGCCGGCGTTGGTAGTGCCGCCGCCGAACATCAAGGCGCTGGGTCCGGTGATGGCGACCGGGTTGGTCAGCGTGATGCCGGGGTCCACTTGGATGCTTCCACCGAGGAGCACTCCGCCGAAGCTGAACCCAGAGCCCAGAGTAATGCTGCGAGCGGGGTTAAAGCTGAAGGAGCCGATTGTGTTAAGCGCGCGGAGGAAGCCGAAGTTCAGAGTCAACGGGCTGGTTGTAGCGCCCAGGTTGCCGTCCGAGCTGATATTCACTTGGCTCTGATTTTGAATGGTGGTGCCGCCGGTGTAGGAGTTGGGGCCGCTAAGGGTCAGGATGCATCCCGGCCCACCCCCCACGTTGAGCGGACCCGATCCACTGATAGTGCCCGACAAGGTCGCTGAGGCTGGATTATTGTAATTGAACGTTCCATTGTTGAGAATGTTGCCCGCTGCCGCGAGGCCGCCCCCGCTGCCGATGGTGAGCGTGGTGCCGCTGCCGATGGTCGTGCCGCCGGTGTAGGTGCTGGCCTTGGTCAGGGCAAGCGTGCCGGTGCCATTGAGGGCGAGGCTGCCGGTACCGGAGATCACCCCGGCGAAAGTCGTGCTGCTGCTCCCGTTGATCGTCAGCGCGCCGCTGCCGAGCGTGACGGAGGGAGTCGTGGTGCCGGTGCCGCCAATACCCGGGCTGCTGGCCAGCGAGGCGATGGTCTGGTTGTAGTTGTTGAGGGCAAAAGTTCCGCCGGTTTGCCCCGACGAGGCGACGGTCAGCCCCGTGGTGGAAGGCAGGGCCCCGCTGACGCCCAACTGCAAGGTGCCGGCGGCAATAATGGTGTTGCCGTTGAAGGTGTTGTTGTTGCCGAGGATGATGGTGCCGTAGCCGAGGGTGTAACCGGCGCCACTCGAGAAGTTGCCGCCAGCAGTTCCGGCGATAACGCCATTGTAGGTCAGCGTGTCGCCGCTTGCGGCGTGGATACTTCCGCCATTGGCGCCCAAAGCAATGCCGCGATTGGCGTTAAGGGTGAAGCTGGCGCTGACACGGAGGCCGGCAGTGGTGCCACAGTTGAGAGTCAACTGGCCGGGGGTCGGGCCACCCGGAGCGGTGCCCAGGTTGGCGTCCGAGGAGATCTGCAATATGCCGCCGTTTATGGTGGTTGGGCCCGTGTAGGTGTTGGCGCCGCCGAGGGTTAAATTGTAGTTTCCACTGGTTAAAGTGGGGGAACTGTTCAGGGTCAGCGCGCCGCCGCCGCTGATGACGCCCGACAAAAGTTGTGAGGCTGTACTGGCGTAATTAAACGTCGAGCCGCTGGCAATGACAATCTTGTTCGTAGAAGTGCCGCTCGTGGCGCCGCTGGTCCACAAAGCCGCGCCGCCGAGGGTGAGCGTGGCGCCGTTGGTGACGATGGTGGTGTTGGTGTAGGTGCCACTAACACCGGTCAAGGTGAGGCTATTGCTGGCGATCAACGTGCCGCTCCCGGAAATCGCTCCCGACAGGGTCTGTGGAGCCGTGCTGGCGTAAGTGAATGTTCCCTTGTTGATAATGCTGCCCGCATAAGAGCCGCTGCCCAACTGCCCCGGGCTGGCGATGGTGAGCGCGCCGGCGGTGATGGTGGTCGTGCCGGTGTAGGTGTTAACAGCGGTTAAGGTGAGGTTGGCGGCGCTATTGTTCACGGTCAACGCGCCGGTGCCGGAAATAACGCCCGACAAGGTCTGTGCGGCCGAGCTGGCGTAGGTGAACGTTCCACTGTTGGTGATGTTGCCCGCATAAGAGCCGTTACCCAACAAACCCGAACTGCTGATGGTGAGCGCGCCGGCGCTGACCGTCGTGTTGCCAGTGTAGGTGTTGACGCCGCTCAAGGTCAGCGTGCTTGGACTCGACAGGGTGAGGGTGCCCGTTCCGCTGATGACCGCCGAGTAGGTCTGGGGGTTAGGGTTCGCGAAAACCAGGCTGGCGTTATCGGCAATATTCCCCGCCACGCTGCCGTTGAACGCCACGCCGTCGCCCAATTGGAGGACGCCCGCGCTGATCGTCGCGACCCCCGTGTAGGTGTTGGCGTTGTTCAAGGTCAGCGTGTTTGGACCCGACAGGGTGAGCGAACCGGTTCCGCTGATGACCCCGGAGTAGGTCTGGGGGTTGTAGTTCGCGAAAACCAGGCTCCCGCCACTGCTGACCGCGATATTCCCCGCCACGCTGCCGTTTTTCGCCACGCCGTCGCCCAGTTGGAGGGTGCCCGCGCTGATGGTCGTGCCACCCGTGTAAGTGTTGGTGCAGAGAAGCGTCAGCGTGTTGTTGCCCTGCATGAGCAAGCCGGCGCTCCCGGCGATGCCGCCCGAGCCGGAAATGGTGTAAGGATACGTGGAGTTGATGGCCGTCACAGACTCAGGGTTGACGACGGTATTCAGGGTGACGGTGGCGGGAGCGTTGATGTAAGTATCGGCAAAAACGACCGCGTCACCGTCCACGTACTTCTGGAGGGTTTGCGTGTTGTCCTCCCAGTTCTGAGAGGAGTTGATGTCCCAAAGCCCATTTCCCTGATTGTTGTTCCACGTAAGGGGTTGCGTATTGGCAGTGACATTCAACCAAAGCTTGCCGCTCGAGGTGCTCAGGTAGCCGCTGGCAAGCGGGGGCATGGTCACACTCGTTGGCGTTGGCGCAGTGCCCGACTCGCTGGTCCAGGCCATAAGCGGGTAAATGCCTGTCGGAAGGCTGCCGACTTCGACGGTCACGGTGGGCGTGCCATTGAAAGTAGCGGCGCCGTTTACATTGAGCGGCGCCAGCGAAGCGCTGGGCGTCACGAGGCCGAAGTTGAAATCCAGGGCCGGCGTGCCGGCATCGAAGGTCAAGCCCGGGCAAGTCCACTGTAGCGTGTTGTTGGGAATCGAGACGCCGAAGCCCGCGCCCGAAGCCACCTCCACCGCACTGTTGGCGCACGAGCCGCCGGCCACGCCGACGAGTTTGCCTCCGCTAACCGTGGTGGCTCCGCTGTAGGTGTTGGGGGCTGTCAAGATGAGCGTGCCGGCGCTTTGGGTCAACACGCCTGTCCCGGAAATTACTCCCGACAAGGTCTGTGCGGCCGAGCTGGCGTAAATGAATGTTCCGCCGTTGGTAATGGCGCCCGCAAAAGAGCCGCTGCCCAACAAACCCGAGCCGCCGATGGTCAGGGTGCCGGCAGAGTTCGTGAGGGGGCCGCTGAAGGTATTGGTTGCGGTCAACTCCAGGATGCCGACCCCGTATTTGCTAAAACCATTCGTTCCGCTCATGACGCCGGAGATGATGACAAGGTTATTTGCGGCGCCGCCTGAACCGAGACTCAGCGTCCCATAGGAGGCCAGAGGAGTTGTGCTGGCGTACGACGGCGCCCCCGTTCCCCCTCCACCGCCCGTCAAAGTCCACGGTCCGCTAAAAGTCACGCCGGCGGGGTTGCCGACGATATTGCAAGTGGCGTTCGCCGCCTGATACATCGTCACGGCATTGGGGATTGTAATGGCCAAAGTCCCCTCCACGGCCAACGCGCCTCCGGTGCAGTTTAAGAAGTAGATGGGGCCGGTGCCAAAAGAGGCGTTATTGTTAAAGTTCCAAATGCCGCTGCTGAAAGCGGAGCCACTGTAACCGAGATAGGTCCCGCCGCTGTAGGTATTTGCCATATTAAGATAGGTCTGGCCAGCGCCGCTTTCCGCGCAAATTCCACCGTTGGAAGGGCCGGCAACCACGACATTGAACGTTACGGAGCCGGGGTCGCCGGCGTTGGAGGTTGGGTCAACCCCGTTCAGGTTGTTAGCACCCAGGATAAAGGTGCCGGTGCCGTTGATGGTCACGGGGCACGGGTTCGGGGTCGATGATCCATCGAAGATGCCGGCGACGGTGTGGTTGGCATTCATGGTGACGGTGAAAGCGGGGGTGCCGGTGCCGGTGTGGACGGCAAATTGCGCCGCGGTGTTTTCCACCCACGATGTGGGCGTGCTGCCGGTTGCGTTCGCCGTGTCCCAACTGGCGTTTTCCCACGTGCCACTCAGATTGCCAGTGTACCAGCAGCTCCCGTTACAGTAGTTAGGGGTTGTGGTTGTGCCTTGGGGGTCCCAAGTGGTAAGGGCCGCGCCGGCGTGATTGGCCAGGAGGGCGAACCCGAGGCCAAGGGCGGCGGAGATGGATCGGAGTGATTTGGAGGTGAGGTTTTTCATAACAATATTTCTTGACGGACTATGCGGTCGGCTGTTTAAGTCACGGTTGTTCTTGTTACTAACGCGGCCATTATGTCGAAAGAACCCAGGAACGCAACAACAAAGTGAAAGAAAATGCAGGGCCCGGCCGGGCTCAAGAAACCGTAGCCGCCGACGGCAGTTGGCGCTGAGTTCTGTGACTGCGGAAGAGTGCGCCGACTGCCGGCGGCGGCTACGATTTCATGGATTCTTGAATCCACCTGGGGGGGCGTCTGGACTTGTCGTTCTGGCGTTGCCAAGGGGAGGGCGCGCGTTTAAGATTGGCTGTTCCGGCGCCAGACGGGACGGATCGTCAAGATGGCTGAATATAAGGTAAAATTCGAGGTCTTTGAAGGCCCGCTGGATCTGCTTCTTTATTTGATAAAGAAGGAGGAGGTGGACATTTACGAGGTGAATCTGACGCAGTTGGCGACGCAGTTTATCGAATACATCGACACCATGCGGCTGCTGGACCTGGAGATCGCCGGCGAGTTTCTGGTGATGGCCGCGACCCTGATGTACATCAAGAGCCGCGAACTGCTGCCGGTGGACCAGCAGGCGCCGGTGGAAGGCGAAGAGGAGGGCGAAGACCCGCGCTGGGAATTGATCCGCCAACTGGTCGAATACAAGAAGTTCAAGGACGCCGCGGCGCAGCTCCAGGTCCTCGAAGCCCGGCAGGAAGACGTTTTTCCGCGCGCGCCCGGCAGACTGGAATTTGCGGCGGAGTCGCCCACGCGCGCGGAAGCCTCCATTTTCGACCTGGTCAACGCCGTTAATGTCGTCCTGAAGCGGTTCAGCCAGCGGGCGGACCTGCGGGACATCTTTGAAGACAAATGGACGGTCAGCGAGAAGATCGAGCACCTGATGCGGGTGCTGCGGGAGCGGCCGAGCGTGAGGTTCTCGGAATTGTTTGAGGGCGTCACCAGCCGCTCCGAAGTCGTGGTGACGTTTCTTGCGCTGCTCGAACTGATCCGTCTCAAGCAGATTACCGCGGTGCAGCGCGAGCCGTTTGGCGAGATCGAGATCTGCCGTGTCGCGCCGGCCCCGGCGGCGCCCGTGCCGGCCGCAGGCGCCGATCCGAATCCACAACCGGCGGAGACCGCTTCGCTTTAGATTAGCATGGAACTGAAACTGATTTTGGAAGCGCTCCTGTTCTCCGCGCAAAAGCCGCTGAGCCTGAAAGAACTCCGCGACGTCTTTGCCGCCGCCGTCGAACACGCCGAAGGGGAGGAGACCGTCCGCGCGCTCAAGAAGGTGAAGGAAAGCGAACTGACCGCTGCGCTCGAAGAGCTGGCGCGGGACCACGAGGCGGCCCAACGCAGCTTCCGGCTCGCCTGCGTCGCGGGCGCGTGGCAGTTCGTCACCCAGCCGGAATACGCCCCCTGGCTCAAGGCGCTGGTCGGCCACAAACTCCGCCCGCCGCGCCTTTCGCAGCCGGCGCTGGAGACGCTGGCGATCATCGCCTATCGCCAGCCGATCACGCGCGCGGAGATGGAACAGGTGCGGGGTGTGAGCGTGGATGGCGTGATGCAAACGCTGGCCGAGCGCGGATTGGTCGAGCAGGTCGGGCGCGCCGAGGTGGTGGGCCGGCCGATGACCTATGGCACCACCGCGCTGTTCCTCGAATACTTCGGCCTGCGCAGCCTGGAAGATTTGCCCGCCGCGGACGAACTGCGCCGCGTCGTGGTCCAGAAGCCGGAGTCGCTGGTCACGGCTGAGCCGGGCCTGGCGACTGTGCCGCCGGAGCAACTGGCCCTGCCGACCGGCGAGCCGAAACCCGAAAGCCAAATTCCGAAAGCCGAGGCGCCCGCCGGCCCAGCCGGGCCGCGACCGGAAGGCCAGGCCGGCTGAACCCGTTCCCCCATCCTTGTTGGCTATGAACATTCCCGAACATCGCAAGGCCATTGACAAGTTCGACACGCAGATCGTCAAGCTCTTGAACGAGCGGACCCGGCACGTCCTGGCCATCGGCGAAACCAAGCGCAAGGCCGGCGAAGAGATTTACGCGCCGCACCGCGAACGGGCGGTGTTCCGGCGGATCTGCCGGAAGAACCAGGGGCCGATTACCAACGAGTCGCTGCGGGCCATTTACCGCGAGATCATGTCCGGCGCCCTGGCCCTCGAGAAGTCCTTGACGGTGGCCTATCTTGGGCCGGAGGCGACTTTCACCCACCAGGCCGCCATCCGGCGCTTCGGCGCCAGCCTGCTCTACGCGCCGCAAAAGACCATCACCGATGTCTTCACCGAAGTCAGCAAGCATCGGGCGGACTACGGCGTGGTCCCGGTGGAGAACTCGACCGAGGGCGTGGTGACGCACACGCTCGACATGTTCGTGGATAGCGACCTGAAGATTGTCGCACAGATCATTTTGCCGGTGCAGCATTGCCTGCTGGCCAACTGTCCGCGCCCGCAGATCAAAAAGCTCTATGCCCATCCGCAGGCGCTCGGGCAATGCCGCGGCTGGGTGCAGACCAACCTGCCGCGCGTCGAGATCCTCGAATCCTCCTCCAACGCCCGCGCCGCCGAACTGGCCGCCAAAGAAAAGGGCGCCGCCGCCATTGCCGGAATCCTGGCCGCCGAACGATACGACGTGCCCGTGCTGGATTATGACATCCAGGACAACGTCGCCAACGCCACCCGTTTTCTGGTGCTGGGCCGGCAATGCAGTCCGCCGACCGGCGACGACCGCACCAGCCTGATGTTCAGCCTCGTCGATCGGGTGGGGGCGTTGTATCGGGCGCTGGCGCCGTTCCGCCGCTATCGCATCAACATGACCAAGATCGAATCCCGGCCCAGCAAGCGCAAAGCCTGGGAGTATTTCTTCTTCGTCGATTGCGACGGCCATGTCGAGGACCGCCGGGTGGCCAAGGCGATCTCGCTCCTGAGCGAGCACTGCAGCTACGTCAAAGTGCTCGGGTCGTATCCCGATTCGGAGTGAGACTCCTCCACGGGCGCAGGGCGGATTCAAGAAACCGTAGCCGCCGACGGCAGTCGGCGCTGATTTCTTTGACTGAGGAAAAGTGCGCCGACTGCCGTCGGCGGCTACAATTTCATGGATTCTTGAATCCGCCCCGGCGCGGGCGAGCTGCCTTTCATTCCTGGTTGAAACCCTTCGCGCTTTCGGGCATTCTGGGCGTGTGAATCACCTGGCCCAGGCCCGAAAAGTGTTCGACATCGAACTGGCTGCGCTCAAAGCGGTGCGCGCGCAACTCGACAGCGCGTTCGTTCAGGCGGTCGAGCTGGTCGTCGAAACGCTGCGCCGGCGCGGCAAAATCATCGTGGTCGGCATTGGCAAGTCGGGGCACGTCGGGCACAAGCTCGCGGCCACACTGACCAGCACCGGCTCCACCAGCGTCGTGTTGAACAGCGTGGATGCGCTGCACGGCGATTTGGGAATCGTGAGCGACGGGGACACGGTGCTGGCGCTGAGCTATTCCGGCGAATCGGAGGAGTTGCTGAACCTGCTGCCCGCGTTGAAGCGGTTTTCGGTGAAGATCATAGCCCTGACCGGCGCGCCGAAGTCGTCCCTGGCCCGTTACAGCGACCTGACGCTGAATGTGCGCGTGCCCAAGGAAGCCTGCCCGTTCAATCTCGCCCCGACGGCCAGCACGACGGCAATGCTCGTGATGGGCGACGCGCTGGCGATGGTGGTGTTGCAGGCGCGCGGCTTCAAGCAGCAGGACTTCGCGAGATTCCACCCCTCGGGCGCCATCGGCCGCGCGATGCTGTCGCGCGTCGCTGACATCATGCGCAGCGGCCCGCGCAATGCCGTGGCCGGAGAAAACCTGACCGTCAAAGAGGCGCTGATGGTCATGACCCGCGCGAAGTCCGGCAGCTTGAGCGTGGTCAACGGGCGCGGCAAACTGGTGGGCGTGTTCACGGACGGCGATTTTCGCCGGCACATGGCGGCAAACGAGAATCTGCTGGCGCAGCCGCTGAGGAACGTCATGACCCACAAGCCGATCTGCATTCGGGACGACGCGCTGGCGGTGGAGGCCCTGAAGGTCTTTAACGAGCGGAACATTGACGATTTGATCGTGGTGAACGCGAAACACGAGCCGGTTGGCCTGGTGGATTCGCAGGATTTGCCGAAGCTCAAGCTAATGTAGGCCGGGCTCCGGCAAGGGACTCAACCGCGCACGCTTTTCGAATTGAATGAACTATTATGCCTATGCGAAATACGAATGCACTCCTCACCCTGGCGGCCTTGCTGGCGCTGGCCGCGCGCCTCTCAGCCCAACCCGCAGCCACTTCGGCCCCGCCGCCCACACAAATGGCTAAGCAGTTTCAGTTCAAAGGGACGGCAAGTGTCAAAGTGAATTACCTCCTGTTCCTGCCGGAGGGTTACGATGCGAAAGCGGAAAAGCGCTGGCCGCTGATCCTGTTTTTGCACGGTGCGGGCGAGCGCGGCACGAACGTCTGGAAGGTGGCGACGCACGGCCCGCCCAAGAACGTCACTGCGCAGCCCGCCTTTCCGTTTATTGTGGTCTCGCCGCAGTGCCCGGAACACCAGGTTTGGTCGAAGGACGTGCTGTTGGCGCTGCTCGACGAAATCACAGCGAAGTACGCGGTGGATACAAACCGGATTTACCTGACGGGACTGAGCCTGGGGGGCTACGGCACGTGGGACCTCGGGCTGGCTTACCCCGAGAAGTTTGCGGCCATCGTGCCCATTTGCGGCGGCGGCCAACTGATTTCGGTCATGGCGTCAAGCCGTGATAAGGGGCCGGCGTTAAAGACGCTCGGGGTGTGGGCATTTCATGGCGGCAAAGACCCGGTCGTGCCGCTCGAGGAATCGCAACGCATGGTGGACGCGTTGAAGAAGGCGGGCGTGCCGGACGTGAAGCTCACGGTTTACCCGGACGCCCAGCACGATTCGTGGACGGAGACTTACAAGAACCCGGAGCTCTACGAGTGGCTGCTCAAGCACGAACGGCGGAGATAAGAGGAGGTCTCGCGCAGGCAAAGACGCTAGAGGCAAGGACGCAAGACAGACCGGTGAATTTAGCCACGGATTGAACACGGATTAAACACGGACTAGAAGTTACTCCTGTTACCACCCTGTGGCCGAGGTCCAAGTTCTGCCTCTCGGTTCTTCATCCGTGTTTAATCCGTGTTCAATCCGTGGCTGAACCGCCTTTTCCGCGTCTCTGCGTGAGGCTTATTCGAGTCCGCTGGCGACTTTCGCCCGCTGCAAGACCTTGCGCGCGACGCTGCGCGCGCTGGCGGCCCCGTCGGCCAAAACCTTGTGGACGTAGTCCAGATTTGCCGCCAGTTCGGCGCGTTTGGCGCGGGCGGCGGCGAAGTGGTTCCAGTAGTGCTCGAACAGCGCCTTCTTCAGATCGCCATAGCCCAGCCCACCGGCGCGCAACCGCTCCTCATAACCCTTCGCCACCTCGGGCGGGGCGACGAGTTTCAGGATTTGAATGGCCAGGTTCTGGTCGGCATCGGGCTTTGGCTCCTGGGGCGTGCGGCTGTCCATCTTGATGCTCATCACCTTCTTGCGGAGCGCCTTTTCATCGCCGAAAATCTCGATGGTGTTGCCGTAGCTCTTGCTCATCTTCTCCCCGTCGAGGCCGGGGACTTTAGCGGTTTCGGCCCGGATTTGCGGCTCAGGGATGACGAACGTCTGGCCATACTGCTCGTTGAACTTGATCGCAATGTCGCGCGTAATTTCGACATGCTGCTTCTGGTCCAGGCCGACGGGCACTACGTTCGAGTCGTAGATTAGAATATCCGCGGCCATCAGCACCGGGTAGGCGAACAGGCCGTGATAGGGCGAAATGCCCTTGGCGATCTTGTCTTTATAGCTGGTGCAGCGCTCCAGCAGACCCATCGGCGTTACCGTGCTCAGCATCCAGGCCAGTTCGGTGACCTCCGGCACGTCGGACTGGCGGAAGAATACCGTTTTCTTCGCGTCGAGGCCGCAGGCGAGGAAGTCGAGCGCCACGTCGAGGGTGTTCTGGCGGCGCTCAACAGGATCAACCAGCGAGGTCATCGAATGATAATTGGCGATGAAATAGAAGGCCTGGCCCTTTTCCTGAAGCTCGATGGCAGGCTTCATCATCCCGAAGTAATTGCCCAGATGCAACGCGCCCGAAGGCTGTATGCCGGATAAAATTCGCATGGCGGCAGGTTAATCGAGAATCGGCCAAGCAGGAAAGCAGGAAAGGCGGCTGGACCAGCCGCCCTTCGGCTCAAACGGTCCCGCGCTCGACAAAGATCAACTGTTCGTCCGTATCGTTCAGGGTCGTCAGAGAGCCATCGTCATCGCAGATGATCAGGCCCCGCTCCGCTCCCGCGTGATCTTCGTAGCCCGACGCGAGTTGGTAGGTCTCGCCATCGCTCACGACCACCACGGTGGCAAACGTGCCGCCGTACTGGACGCGGTCACCGACCTGGATCTCCTCGCCGGACGTATAGTGCAGCAGTTCAGTATCCATAGGTTTTACGCCGCTTGGCCCGCCCGGGTTCAGGCAGCGGGCCAGTTCTTGTTTTGCAGACTCTAATCCTAAAAACAGCAATTGGCCAACCACAAAGAGCCCAAAGAACGCAAGGAAGGGAACGTGGGATGGCCTTCACCCGCCAGGTGATCGCGCCCGTTTGCCCAACGGCCTGCTTCTCTTTGGGTTCTCTGCGTTCTCTGTGGTTAAACCGGAGTTGACACACGGAAACCATCCCGTCTAACTAAGTGCGCCGTCATCGCGCGCAGTATGCAAGACAATCAGACTCACAAACGGTTCCCCTGGGCCACGGCCATGATCGCCGCCGCCTTGGTCATCATCGCCGCCTTTGCGCTGATCGCCTACCTCAAGACCGTGCGCGGGGTAAAGGAGACCGTGGACCGGGTGATCGACACGGCGCCCAGGATTGCCCGCAACTTCCTGACCGGCAACATCACCCACACCTTTCGGGAGAGCATCCCCCAGATCACCTCCACTCAGGGCGATATCCTCGAGCTGGCCGTCTTCCAGTGCGACGAGACCTTCAAGCGGACCGACGAGAAGTGGGCGGGCTGGGGCTGGGTTTACCTCGGGACGACGGTCGCCGAAATCCGCGTGCCGGTTTCCTTCCGTTACCACCTGCGGCTCTCCGACCCCTGGCGCCTGGCCACCCGCGACCAGGTTTGCCTGGTCTTGGCGCCGCAGATTCGCCCCAGCCTACCACCCGCGATCCACACCGCCGACATGGAGCGCCGCGCGGAGAGCGGCTGGGCGCGCTTCGACAAGAACGACCAGCTTGACGTCCTCGAGCGGAGCATGACTCCGACCCTCGAGGAAAGAGCCGGGGACACCGCCCACGTCCAACTCGTCCGCGAGGCTTGCCGGCAGTCGGTCGCCGGCTTCGTCAAGAAGTGGCTGATGCGCGAGGGGCAGTGGCGAAGCGACCGGTTCACCTCCATTGTGGTGCTGTTCCCCGACGAGGCGGCGGTTTCGTCCGACCAGGACCTGTTGCAGCTCCGCCATGAGCCAACCCTCCGGCTGGAGCGGAATTAGCGGCTATAATGCGAAGTGGTAGCGGCCAAAACGGCACGGGAAACGCTGCCCAAAGGTGGATTTCAGGGGCGATTTGGCTCGGCTTGATGGTTGACGGGCAGCCGGCCAGCGGCTACTAACTGGGGGAATGCAGCCAGCGCAGACATGAAATGAAACTACGAAATGCAGAACGGAATATGAACACTGCATTACAAGCTGCAAGAACGAGCCTGTGCGTCCTGGCGTTCGCGACAGGCGTGGCCGCGCGGGCGCAGGCGCCGGTCATCACGAGCATCACGATGGTCGGGGCGACGCCGCAGTTTGCCGTCCAAAGCGACGTGGGCATCACCAACCAAATCCAGTACACTACCGACCTGGGCCAGACCAACTGGGTGGTGTTGACGAACCTGGTGGTGGCGCAAAGCCCGTATCAGTTTGTGGATGTGGCCGCGCCGCCGGCCCCGCAGCGGTTTTACCGGGTGGCGGCGCTGGCTGCCAGCACTCCTCCGCCCAGTGGCATGGCGCTCATCCCCGCGGGCAGCTTCGTCATGGGTGACGCGCTGGATGGCGAGAGCGACGCGTTGCCGCTGCACACGGTCTATGTGAGCGCGTTTTACATGGACACGAACCTGGTCGCCTACTCGCTTTGGACCAACGTCTATCAATGGGCGACCAACAACGGCTACAGTTTTACCAATGCGGGTTCGGGCAAAGCGCCGAACCATCCGGTGCAGACGATACTCTGGTATGACTGTGTGAAATGGTGCAATGCGCGGTCGGAGATGGAGGGCTTGATCCCGTGTTACTATACCGACGCGACCCAAGCGACGGTTTATCGCAGCCGCGATATTGATTTAGCCACCAACTACGTGAATTGGGCGGCCAACGGCTACCGGTTGCCGACAGAGGCGGAGTGGGAGAAGGCGGCGCGGGGCGGGTTAAGCGGGCAACGGTTTCCGTGGGGCGACACGATTTCTGAAAGCCAGGCCAACTATTTCGGAACCAACCTCTTTAGCTACGACTTGGGACCGAACGGCCCGAATGCAGCCTTCACGAACGGGGTGACTCCCTACACGAGTCCGGTGGGCTATTTTGCGCCGAACGGGTATGGCCTTTACGACATGGCGGGAAATGTGTGGGAATGGTGCTGGGATTGGTACGACAGTGGATACTACAGTTCGTCGCCGGGGACTGACCCGCACGGCCCGGCTTCCAGCCCTGCCGGCTACCGTGTGCCGCGGGGCGGCTTGTGGTTGGACGACGCCTACTTCGCCCGGTGCGCGGATCGCGGTGGCGCCGGCCTCCCATTCAACATCCTGTACGACGGCTTTCGTTGTGTGAGGGGGGCTAGAGCCGGCATGGCGGTGAGCGTGCTGCCATTGGGCGGAAGGTCCACATCGTAAGCCCGTTGTTCCACGCCAAACGTCGTGTTCCCGTTGTCGTTCCAGGCAAGGGTGTATTGCGCCACGGGACGACGCGCACGGAGTGACGCGCCCTACCAATCCATGTATCGAATGTTCTTTGCCACATCGCCAGCCGTCCGACACCGGATGGTCGTCGTCAGTTCGCTTTGCTATCCAGCGGGCCAATTGCGGCCGCGCTGGCCTGCCGGCGTTGGCCGTCTTCCCAGGATTTCCGGGCCAGCACCTTGCCGTCCGCCACCGTGGTTTCCGCTTTCACGAAGCCGCTCGGGTAATAGGCCCAGGCGGTGCCATCCGGCTGGCCGTGCTTCATCTCGATCTGCTCGGACAATTGGCCGTTGTCATGCCAGCTTTGGAAGGTGCCGATGATCTTGCCCGCGACAATCATCGCCCGCGATTGTTTGCAACCGTTTTCGTACCATTTTTCCCGGAGGCCGGCGGCAATGCCATCCTTGAACGATTCCCGCACCTGCATCTGGCCGTTGGTGTACCAGGTTTCGGACACGCCGTTCACCAGTCCGTTGGAAATCTGCGAACGCGAGAGCCGCGCCCCTCCGGGATAATAATCAACCATCCACCCTGTGAACGGGTTGGATTCCCCGCTCCGATACCAGCGCCCATCGGTTTGCACCAGGTCGTGCCGTGGAATTTCTGGAGGCGGAGCATGGATGGCCTTTGCCGGCGGCTTTCGCAGGCATACAAACAGCGCCGCGCCAAGGCAAACGATGCCGACGGCGGCAACCAGTTCAGGGAGATGGTTTCGCTTTGAATTCATACGGGGCGTGGGGAGCCGCTCCCAGCCGGGTCACTGGACTTGGATTTGGTAAAACTGCTTTGTTGTCCCTGCGGGAGGGGGCGCCACGTAAACCTGGATGATCGCTGTGCTGGGAGCAATGCAAACTGATCGGGCCGGAGCGTCCGGGGCGTCGCTGGCAAGGTTAAACGCCGCCAAACTCCAATTCTTCAAGTTGGTTGACATGCGCACCGTGTAGGAGCGCCCTGAGAGCGTGGGGAATTGCAAGACGGGGGAAGCCCCGTTGAATCCGAGGAATGTAATCTTCAAGGGATCGTCCGGATCGAAAACGGCAGTGCCCAGCAGGAACTCTTGCGCCAGAGTGAGCCCGTCCGGGGTCAGCACCGAGTTTGCGTGCAGCGAGGCTAGCGTGTTGGTTGCCCCGATGGCTGCCAGGAAGGCATATTCCCAGGCATCCGGGAGGCCGTCCCCATTGGAGTCAACCCCCAGGGTCAGATCCACCCGGGTGGACATGGCCCACGATCCAAGGGCGAAGTTGGTGCCGGTCATTTGAATGGGCAGATTGGTAACGGTGCCAATGACCACCACCAGCTTGAAGGGCGCCGCCGGCACCAGCACATTGGGTTGATAGAGGTCCGGGGTCACGCCGGAGTCCAGGGGCACCCGCAGCAGGTAATTGACACCCGGGATGCTGATCCCGGGAACCACCGGGGCGCAGAACTGGAGGCCGGCAGGTGTTTGGAGGACAATCTGCGCTTGAGCGGAGCTAAGCGGCGTGCCGTATTGGTCGCGCACCGTGCCGTAGAGCACATGGTAGGGACCGGGTGGATAAGCCCTCGCGGTTGGGCACAGGCCCGGGGCGATGGGCAAGGCCAGCAACACCAAGGCCAACCGGGCGCGTTGCTTCAGCGAGATGTTTTTGTTCGTGTTCATAAGCTTTTGCATGGGGGTGGCTCAGTTGCCGGCATAGGAGTAAGTGATGAAGTAAAGGTGGACATCCGTGACGGATTGGATGAAACGGTCGAGACCTTCGTTCGGGTCGGCCAGCAACGTGCGGCCGGGAATGACCAGCTTCCATTTGCTGTTCCAAATCGAACGCCCAATCAAGCGATTGTTCGTGTATTGCGAGGGCTGCAACGCGCCGTTGGCGCCGTAGATGCTCGTATTAAAGACGCTGGTGGTCGAGACGGGCCGAAAGGCCTGGTGCTCGCGGATGGCGAACAGCGGCTCGGAGAGCGAGTTGGCCGAAGTGTAGAAGGGCGTGCTGGAAAAATCCGAAGCGCTGACGTTGAACGGCAGCGGGATGGCGACGTCATCCACATTCCACGAGCGGATGGTGCTGGCATCTCCGAGCGGCGGGCTGCGCATCGAATCCTGCCCCACCGGGATGAAATAGACATAAGGCGTGGCGGCTAGAGCGTTGGGATCCAGCGTGGGATCTGCCGGCGTGATGCCGCCACCCGCGCAGGGATTATCCATGCCGATATAACCGTCCAGGCAGACGCCGGTGGCGAATATTTTCGTGGCGAACGAGCTGGGGCTGAAATCGTGGTCACCAGGCGCCAGTTGGTTGCCGAAGAGGTTCAGGCCGTTGGCGATGGTGGTGCTGAAGGTCAGGATGATGCCCGGCACCGGGGTTCCGCTGCCGTCATCAATCTGCAGGCAGTTGCGCTCCACATCCGCATCGGCGAGGAGGTCGGCCACGCGGCCTTGTTGCAGGACCGACTGCCAGGCGCTGTCGCCATTGGTGCCCGAGAGGATGCGGTAGTTCTCCGAGCGCAGAGAAACCGTTGTGCCGTACCCGTCCGGGTTGTTGAAACCCAGCCGGCCTTTGAGCACGTCCCAATCGCCCTTCATCTGCGCCAGCGCCCCGGCCAGGCCGGGATCGCCCGAGGTGCTGCTGGAATACTGCGGCTCCCCGTCGCTCACGACGCCCAAGGCCTGGGCGCTGATGATTTGACTCAGGAACGCCTGGCCCTGGCTGGTGCCCAGCAGGCCGGTCTCGTAGTCATAGGCCTGCGCGGCGAGGAACGCGTACTTGGCCGCCAGATTAAACAGCGTCAGGTAACGCTGCAGCTTTTCGTTCTGGAAGACGCGGAAGGCGGCATCCCGCGTGCGATAGCCCTGCACCAGCGCCGCGGCATGTTGCCGCCACGTCGCCCGGTCGGACTGGATGCGGTTGCCTTGGGCGACCAGAGCCTGGTAGGCGGCTTGCGCGTCACTGACCGCACGCAGTTTGGTGTTGATGGTGACGAGATCCCCTTGCAGGCTGCCAAGCTGAGTGCCCAAGCTCAACACCTTATTCTGGGTGTCGGTATCCAACTGGCTGTTGGCGATACTTATCGAGTTGTTGTTGATCTCAGTTTGCAGGGAGGCGTTGGCAGTTTGGAAGGCGGTGAACAATGTAGCATTAACTGCTTGAAAAATGTCCGCCGCCGAACTCATCGCCCCCAGCACACCTGTTTTAGCCGCCGTTGCGGCATCTGAGCCGATAGAAGTGCCCACAACAAACATGACAGGTATGCCAGAGACAACGGCTTGTTCTGAATCTTTTGCTATGGTTTGAGCATACGTATTCCATTTGTCTTGGATATTGTAGCTGGTCGAGATATTGTTGATGTCCGTCTGCAATTGCAGGTTTTGGGTCGCTAGAGCAGTGGTGTTGGATTCAGCCAAAACCTGCGCGTTGAAGACATTCATCGCCTTGTCCAGGGCCTGCTTGTCCGACACGGCATTGGCCGCCGCCTGGCGCAACGCATGCTCCGCCCCGACCAAGGCCGAAATGGCCTGCTGGATTTGGCCGGGGGAACTGCGCTGGCTGGTCCACCCGGCGGGCTTGTCGAAGAACCCGTCCGGACCGATGACCAGCGGCACCACATTCGAGCCGGTCGCGTAACCGGGGGCCGTGCTCTCCAGGATGGAATCGAAATTGGAATACATTGTGGTGGACCAATTCGACGGGAGTTGCTGGGTATCCAGATAAAATGTCTGGTTGGTCGTTGGATCCGGCAGCACGCCATCATAGTCGTTTATGTCCGGCGTCTCCACATACGTATAGTGGAGCAGGTCCGGGCCGTTGTAATCCTGGGCATAGGTCTTGCCCGGCCCCATGTCGTCCGGGTACGGCGTGCCATACAGCTCAATCAACTGGTTGTTGTAGGCCAGTTCCTGGGCCGTCACGCCGGCTTGAAAATCGGCGAGCGAATCCTCCTCGGAGCGCATCAATTCGGTGACATTTTGCGCATCGTCGAACGCGACCACCGCGTTGTTGAGGGCGGTGACGGCGCGCCCGTAAATCTGCTCGAAGTGCGTCTGGGGATTTGGACCCGTCACCAGCAAGGGGTCAATGTCAAAGGGAATGGCATTTTGGGAGAGATCGAACGGCGTGAAGCCGGCTTCGGCGTTGTTCATGTCGGTTTGCAGTTGATCGGCGGTCTGGGGCAGCTCGTTTAGTTCGGGCACGGTGGTGCGGTCCACCTTCTGGATGCCCTGGTGGGTGGGGTCCGGGTCCACGGGCGGCAGGATGGCGTTGCCGACCACCCAATTGAGATAGGCCCCCTGGGCGGTGCGGCCCGCCCAATGATCCAGCCCCCAGTAACGGGTGACGTTCAGGATCGTGCCGTCATTGACATTGGTATAGGTGCGGCTCGAGTTGACTTGCGTGGCATCGAAGTAACTCCAGCCCCCGCTGGTGCCCGCATGGTAGCCCTCGCGCCAGGTCAGGTCGAACACCTGCAACCCGGTGCTGGCCAGGGCGGCGGCAGTCGCCGCGAATTTACGCTCGTGCTCGTAATTCACGGAAACCGCCGCGCCGAGCACCGAAACTGTCTCGCTCTGCGGCACCCAGTCGAAGTTGGGATTCATCAAGAGCGACCAATAGTTGCCGAGCGCGGTGAGGTAATGACCGTAGGCGTCGCCGTGGCCCATGGGAAAAAGGATGGCCGCATCGGCGGCGTTCACGACACCGTCATTGTTCTCATCCAGAATATTGTAATTCAGCGCATAAATGACCTCGCCGGCGTCAATGCCCAGGGTGTAGTTCCAGTAAAGGCGGTTATAGACGGGTGCGAGTTGCACTCCCGGGGACAGGGAGTCGTCGCGTCCGCGCAGCAGGGCGAGGTTTTCCTCGAGCAGGGAAGGTTCCTCGCCCAGGAAACAGAACAAGGCGGTGGCGATGCTGCCGTAGGTTTTGTCCGCCGTGCCGATGCCGATGGTGGGGTTGGCGGCGTCGGCCACGGCGTCGTTGGCCACCAGGCTGTAAAGATCACTCAGGTAACCGGCGACCAGCAACAGGGCACTGTTCGCCGGCCCGTAGTTGTAACCGGCATTGATGCTCAGGGCCTCGCCTTGGTGCAGCACCGTTTCGTAGATTTGGATTAACCCGGCATTCGTGATGGTGTCGGCATTGAGGGCCACGTCGCCCTCCCACCGGCTGCCGGCCTGACTGATGATGTCGGCGGTGGTGTTCACCGGGTTGTCGAACAGGTCCGTGGTGCGCTGGTCAAAGGGATTAATGCCCGACAGCACGCGTTCGATATAGCCTTCGGCCAAGGCCGGCGCGGTCCAGGACGACCAATTGGTATTGGCGGGGTTTGCCGAAGGATCGGTTTCCCGATAGCGCAAGGCAACATAATTGTCGCCCAGAGACTGGAGGCCGCTGGCGCCGCCGAGGGTGAAATGGGAGAGGTCATTTGTGATGGGGGTGAGCGGCGTCCAAGTACTGGGGTCCGCTGTAGGCGGCTGGCCATCCACCGGCGGCGCGATGCGCCAGTCGTATTGGTAGTTGGCGGCTTTACCGGCCAAGTCCACGGTGTGTTGGAAGGAAATGGCCTCACTCAGCGGATTGGGATCCTGAATCACCTGGAGTTGACCCGTCCACAAGGGCGGGGCCACCCGCGCGATATAGACGGTGACTGGCTCGCCGGCATGGACCGGGTTGAGGGTGTCGCCGACGATGTAAGTGATGTAACCAAGGCCCGGGCCGGTCGCGCTCAGGGCGTAGGAATCCACCGGCTGGTCGGAGTTGGTGATGTTGACCAGGTCGCTGGCAAACTTCGTCTGGGTTTGACTGGTATCCACCACGTAGCTTCCCGGAGTGGCCGGATCTTCATAGAACGTGTAAAGCGGGGTGGAAAGGTTGGTGACCACTCGCAGCCACTGTGCATAGTTGGGGTCAAGGGCAGGACAGAGCCCCTCCACGGCGGCCAGATCGGCGCCGGAAAGGACGTTCAAAAGGAGGTAGCTGTCGCCGACGGTTTCGGCCACGAACTGGCCCTGGAAGACCAGGTTGGTCGTGTTGGGATCAAAGTAAAGCCGGTTGACGAGGTTGGGGGGGAGATTCTGGAAATAGTAGCGCCCCTGGTAGAAGGTGGCATTCACACCCACGGGCAGCGCATTAAGCCCCTGAGCCGCGAGGCTGGAAGTCTTCTGAACGGTCGGATCGAAAAGGGCCACACTCTGGTTGGTTCCAGCAACGTTGTTCGTGGCCAGGGATTGCTGATAAAGCACCTGGACACTGCTTTGACCGCGCACGGCCGCCAGATTATTGACGGGCACGGTCAGCGTCTGGCCGGACTGGAGCGTGGGTAAGGGTTGACCATTGACCAGGGAAGGCCAGACCGGCCGGTAAACGATGTCCAGACTGGCGGTATTTTTGGACGTGGGATCGGCCGTCGAACCTTTGGGCCGGAGATAGGGAACAATGGCTCCGTTGGTCGGCGGGTTGACCCGGCCGGGCCAATCGAAGCCGGCCTGGTTTTTGTAATAAAAACGCATCGTGAAACTGTTGGTGGGCGTGGGCGCCTGAGCCAGGAAAGGCGGGCGGTTGGAGTACGTTATGGTCGCACCGGAGTATTGGTTGGTGCTGGTGATGGCCGGCGGCCCCAAGGCGACGACCGTGCCGCTGGAGACCACGTTGATGGAAAAGCTGTTGGTCACGAGGGAATTGTCGCCCGTATCCTGGGTCACGATCGAAACCACATTGGAGCCGGTCGCATTCGGAGTGCCGGTGATGGCAAAGCCGTTGGTGGTGAGTCCGAGCGAAAGGCCGCTGGGGAGGTTCGCGGCGTTCATGGTCAGTGAATCCACCCGGCGCGAGACCTGGATGTAGTAGGCAAACGGTTGATTCAAGACCGCCGTGGCCTCCGGGAGCGGATCGAAAGTACTACTGGCGGCGTTGTACGCACCGGCCTGGAGCGGAGGCAGCCCGCTATTGAGGCCGCGATAAACCCAGAACTCGCGTTTGCGATCCTGGAAAGTGAATCCGCCGTAATAAGCCAACGGGCTGCCCGTCGCCAGATTGGCATAGCCCGCCGGGAGGTCGCCCGAAGTGGCGGGCGGCTCGGTGTTATAGTTGATCGCGTTGGCTCCGGAACCGTCCACTGGCGGCTCCAGCAAGGGCAGCGGCATGGGGGCCTGCAAAAACGTGCCGGCATCAACCACATAATCGAACAGGATGCCTTGTTCGGGCGCCTCGCGACGCAGATGGAAGGGAGCCATAGCCGGACGCCCGTCGGAACCGGTGTAGCTGATCAGGACAAAAGGATCGGAGGTGTAGGCGGCGGGGTTGGTATTGTTCAGGTCGTCCCGCAAGGCATAGGCCTGGCCGCCGAGCATGAGGGCATGCTCTTCGTTGGGGTTGTAGCCCGGCAGGGTGGGATCCGGTTGGCGATAAATGGTGCCATTGGCCTGCAGACTGTCCAGGGGACCGCTGCCGGCATTGTTGGCCATGACGATCTCCGGGGCGTTCGCGGGCCATTGCAGATAGTACTGGCCGATGACCGCGGGCCAGTAGGAAGACTCGAAACCCAGGGCGCCATTGGCGTTGTCGCTGCGGAACCAGAGCACGTTGAGCGTATTGCTGCCCGGGATCGCGTTGACGGGGATGATCGCGCCCTGGCCCGCCAGGTCAAAGCCCGCCACGAACGGGTCCAGATAAGCCCCGGGGTTGAAAGCGTTGCCGTCGGTCTGAATGATATAGCCGGCCAGGTAGGGAGAGCCATTGGCCGAGCCGATCTCCCCGTCCGGCGCCACAATCCGGTCGCCGACGTTGACGGTGGCATTGACGATGCGGGGTGCGGTGAACTCGTTTGGCCACTGCGTTGGCACGGCAGGAGCGGTGGGCGGGATGGGAGGGGTGGGAGGCGTGGGAGCGGTGGGAGCGGGCAACAGGAGACTATCCATGATGGAGCCATCAGGGTAGTAGGTGCCGGATACAAGTGGCAGGTCGTTATAAGTTAGGTCCAACAAGATTGAGAGCGTCGCTGCGTCGTCAAAGACTAGGTCCACCTTGGTGACAGGGGGAAACCCGGCGTCGTAGAATTGCATGAGTGGAAGACCGCCGATGGGCGAAAAGACATAGAAAGCCAAGTCCGCCGGCGAAGGATCGGATAAGCTCTTGACTTTCAACCTCACGGCAGTCACCGCATTGGTGATCCCCGTTACCATGATAGAGCTCTGAACATAGGAGTTACCAATGATGGCGACGCCCGGGCCGTCGAACTCATTGGTCGAGAGGCCGCCCCCCGGGGCCACGGTTTCGACGATCACAGCCCAGGAATGTATCGAGCCGTTATAACCCGCATCCTCACCGCACTCGAAATACCAAACCCCGTTCACCCCCCGCGGGAGAGCTTGCAGGTAGTTCGTGCACGCGGCCGGGTAGTTGTTCGAGTCAACCAGGTACTCGTTGTAGGCGACCACGTAGTTGCTGTAGTTGACCACGTAGTTGTTGTAGGCGACCACGTAGTTGGAGCACGCGATCGGGTAGTCGGTCACGGCCGTGAGGTTCGTGGCGATGGTGCCGACAAAGTTGGTGGCCTCGAGGTTTACGTCGAGCCAGGAGAACACCCGTTCGTAAGCGACATTATTGCCCGAAAGGAACTGGAGCAGCGTGCGGTGGGCGGGATAGTCCGGGGTCAGGAAGGTGTGGAACAGACCGCTCGATAAGAGAAAGGCCCGGGGATGGTTCGGGTCGTCCTGGTAGGCGATGGAGGGGGCTTCGCCGCCCGGCAACTGGACCGCGGTCTGCGCGGCTTGCGTATCCGTGGCCACCAGGGGGCGGACATAATTCACGTACTCGTCCACGTCGGCAGGCCAGTATTCATGGTAGCGGTTGAACAGATAAGGCCACTGGATGCCCGCCACGCCCGAGATGAGCCAATAGGCCTCAAAATCGTTGAGATTGAAGGTTTCGCGGGTGGCGTAGAGCGTGACATTGGCGCTGTTGGGTAGGCTTTGACTGTAGAAGAACTGGGACTCGGTCTGAGGCGGCACTACCGCAAGTTGGGAATCATCGCGGCCATCCTGATATGCCGGAATGCGCGTGCCCAACTCGACGTTCACGTCCGTCGGAACGGGGTCGGAGAAGACCTCAACGATCTCAAACCCAAGGAACGGCACCGTGCCATCCGAGTTCTTTGGGCCCAAGAGCTCGACGAAGACCTGGCCTTCTATATTGTCGGCCCGGAGCTGATGATTGCTGTCCACCCACAGCGTGCAGTTCGTATAGTTGGGGTTGACATTGGGGGCGGTATCCCCCCCCGCGACATTGCGGGGGAAACTGTTGGTGTTGTAGATAATATTGACAGTCACAGCCGACGGGACGGTCACCGGCTGGCCGAGCGTCGAGCGGGCGCCTTCGGTCCAGAACATCATCTGGGGTGTCTTCACCGCCTCGCCGGAAACCAGACAGATATTGGTGTAAAGGATGAAGAAACTACCATTGTTGGTTAAAACCCCGACGTTGTTGGCTGGGAGGTTCGTCGGCCAAGTGCTGGTCGGCACGGATTTTTCCCAGACGATGGAAACCTGGCCCGGCTGGGTGGCGAACACCGCGTTGGCGTAAGGACTGTAGTAATAAGGCAGGTTGGTGCCGCCGGGCGGGTAGGGGGCCGCGAACCAGTAATTGGGATTGTTGGTGAGCGTGACCCCGTTTTCATCCGTCAAGGGCACGGGGATGACCGAGCCAAAGGGATACGACGTTAATTTGACCAGGTAGGGCGCTCCGACCTGGGCGGCGCGCAAGATGGCGACGATGTTCCCGCCGGCATCCTTGAGGCGGGGCCAGTTCAGCGCCTCGACGTCTTGGGCAAAGTTGGTATTATTGGGGTTGAGCACGGTGGTGCCCTGGACGGGCACCGCGGCAAAGCCGACAAACCCGCGGAACTGGCCGCTGGAGGGGATGCCGTTGGTAGGCCGGGGAGCGCGGCCATCGGAGCCCGGGTCAGCGGAGTTGGTGCTGATGGGCACGCCGCGCGCGGACTGCCAGTTAATGCCGGGCGGCGTGTTGGCGGTGTAAACCGAATTGGTGTTGTAGAGAAAAGCGTTCTGGTCAAGCGCCAGCGGGAGGCTCTGCGCCGAGGAGTCCAGGGCAACCCACTGGGTCCCGAGGACCACGGCGAGGGCAGCGCCCCGGAAAAACGGCGGCCAAGGGCTGGCGCCGGCTCGCTCCGGTCTTGGAGGTCGAATTAAGGGTTTCATAGCACCGAGGTAAGAATGTCCGCCTGGAGCCGCACCGCGCCGCCCAGGAGGCCCAACCGCTCCAGCTTTCGAGATTGCGGTTTCATAGGTTTGGTGGGGGCGAAGGTTTCAACAGCTTTGCTGCAAGAAAAGGGTGGTTGCGTTGTTCACCCGCCCGGTCTGAGCTTTCATTGAACCCGGATGATGTAAGCCAGGACGTAGTAGGGTGGCATCATGTTGAAGGGGGTCCCACCTCCCGCAGTGCCGGTAGTGAAGGTTTGGCTGCCATTATTTTTGGAGTTGTTTGGGGCGGCCATCGCTTCGCTTGCGGAGTTGTAATCGGCCTCGTACCCCACCGTGTTCACAGATTGCTGGTGAGTGTGCGCCGGCATTTCGGCTAGCGCCAAAGCGTGGGTTTCCGCACCACCGAAGTTGCCGACGTATCGCGGCGTCAAACCGGTGCCAGTCCCGGCCCCCAACACGAAGCGCCCGCGCAAATCCGGGTTTCCGTTGCTGCCATCGCACAAGGCCCAGCCTGGTGGCGGGGTGCTGCCCGACCACATGATGATCCCGCCGATAGGGATGGTTCCAAAGCCCACGAAGTTGGATGCGGTCATCGTCCCACTCACAGTGGCCGCTCCAATCGCAGTCAACGCTCCCACAGTGGCCGCTCCAGTCGCGGTCAACGTTCCCACAGTGGCCGCTCCAGTCGCATTCAAGGTTCCGACAGTGGCGGCGCCGTTCACCGTAATCGTGCCGTTGACAGTCACGTTCGTGCTGCTGCTGGTTATCAGGTCACCGCCCGAAGAAGAGCTGACCAGCTTCACGGCGTTCCGCGCCAGAAAGGCATAGGGTGAGGCAAGCAGCCGCAAGCGGGGCGCGATCTCATTGTTGCTGAGGTCAGTCACGGTCATGCCGAGGTAGCGGTCCGAGGCGGTCGTGCCGGAGAAAACGCTGGTGAGATCGTTGGTGAAGTTTGCGTCAATGGCGCTGCCATTGCCCAACATGACGGTAAAGTAACCCCGATCCACGGTGACCACCTGTTGTTCGGCCCACTGTTCATTGCCGGCGGTGGAAGCATCATAAATGCGGAAGATGACGGTGTAATTCCTCGGCGTGTTGGTGGCCAGCGGGTAGCCATTGGCGTCGGTCAGGAATCCCTGGTAACTGATCTGGCCGGGCGGGTTGGGAGAGGGCTGTGCCTGCGACACCCACGGTGCCAGGGCCAGGACCAGAAGGGGCAGCAACGGATTGATGATTGATTTTTTCATAATGTATCTGCGGTTTTTGATGTCTTGGTTTTGCTCGGATGGCCTCAACTCGGGTATTTCACACCCTGACTGCCAGCAAGGAGGCGGCTCTCATTAACTCCCCGCTTCAGCATGCTCGACGGATGGGCGGCGTTGCTAACCGTTTCAACGGTTTGCCCGAGGTGCGAGAAACCGTTGAAACGGTTCACGAGGACGGCGCACCGATTGCCACCCCGCTGAAGCGGGGTGTTAATGAGATACTGCTTTGCCTGGTTCATAGGTGTGGAATATCCGGGTCACGGTCGAGTGAGGACGGCGATGGGACTGATGCGGTTGAGGGCGAAACTGCCGGCGACATTGAAGGTCCGGGTGGCGGCGTTGAGTCCGGTCATGGTAATGGTTTCGGTGTAAGCCCCCTGGAACGACTGGCCGAATTGGGTGAGACTGGCGTAATCGCTTCCGGCAGAGTTCATGGTCAGGGTGATTTGCCGGGTGATGCCGTAAGACTCCGCACCCACCGGCAACTCATTTTGGAAGGTAGCGTCCAGGTTGTCATGATCCGGGTGATAGGTATGGAGGAACGGGTTGGCGGCCTGATCATCGTAAGGCAGGTCCACCCTGGTGCTGAGGGTGCCGCCGGGCAGGAGTTGGCCCGTGAACGGCCAGGTCTGGTTATTCGCGGTGTAGGGGAACTGCACGGCGGTGATCCGGCGCGCGGCGCCCAGTTGGGCGGGATCCAGGCAGCTCTCGCTGGTGGCAACAATGGTATTGGAATAGATGTCGGAACCGTAAAAGACGCGCTGCAAGAGGACGACATTCGTGCCGTCATTGTGCAGCATGAGCCGGAGCGGGAAGGGGGTGGAGACGGCGCCGAGGTTGGTGTTCACGCCCGTGACGACGTAGGCGCCGTTGTCGCCGACGACCGGGTTGTTGTTCGCATCGAGCTGGTAAATCTTGAGATAGTTGGCCACCTGCGAGACGGCGGCGGAGCCCACCCACAAGCCGCCGTAAGCGGCCGGTTGCGCCGAAACCGGCACGTCCACCTCGGTGTCGCCGTAGGAATCGGTGAACTTCAGGATGCCGGCATACAGGTCTCCCGGGTTGCCGTTGAAGCCGGCGCGGTTGACGCCCAGGTTGATGACGATGTCCGAGCCGGACTGGCCCTGGGGCGGCAGGGTCCAACTGAGCGAACTGGAGGTGGTGAGGTTGGAGACGCTGTAGGTGAGATTGCTCGAGTTCAACGCGCCCCGCACTACCAGGGGCGGCAGACCGAGGATCGGAGCCTGGCCAGCGGGCGGAGTCTCCGAGGGCAAGAGGTTGAGTCGGACGGTCACCGTGACGGGAGTCGTGTTGAGCAGGTGAAAGCTGGTCTGGCTCGTGGAATCAGCGAAGGCCACGCCGCCATTGCCCAGAGCGACTTGGAATGGGCCGAAGTAGGTGTTGAAAAATGAGCCGGATTGGATCCAGAACGCCTTTCCCCGGGTCACCGAAACCGTGTGCGGGGCAAATACCAAACTGGGATTCGCGGGTCCAAGGTCGCCGCCATTATACTGGTAAAAAGTCGCCGCGCTCTGGAAATTCGGATCCAGGGAAAGGAAGTTGTCCAAAAGCGGGGGACTGGTGGTGACGGTCGGGAATCCGATCAGGTTGATGCCGGTGGTCGTCCAGGTGTAATTCGGGGTGGCGGGTTTGCCCTTGACCGTCCAGGTGTAATTCGTGGTGGCCAGCGAATGAACCAGGTAGGCGGCATTGGGCACCAGCGAGGCCAGCGTGGTGCCGATGCCGCCGCCGCCATTGGTCCAGGCCGACCATTGGCTGCTGCCGGTGATCGGGGTCTGCGGGCTGGTCACGTATTGAATGGTGCTGGGCGCCACCCAGAGCCACACCTCCGCGATCGGATTGTTGGGGTCGCTGCCGATGAGAGAATCCAGATTCGTGTAGGACGCGTCCACATGCAGATAGACCGCCGTCCAACCGGGTTTGACCACGAAGGACTGGGTCTGCCACTGCGCGTCCGCCGGGAGGAGGCTGCCCAACAGGGCCAAGGACCCGAGCAGGACAAAAGACCGCGGGCGAATCACGAATGAGGAAGAGAGTTTCGCTTTCACAAAGTCAGTTTTTCAAGCTGTGATGGTGAAGACAGTGGGAATCGGAAAGCAGACGGAAGTGCGGCGTGCAGAATGCGGAACGCGGAATCAAGCGAGAGCCTCCTTACTTCGGCTGCTCCGGGGAAACAGACTTCGGGCGCACGGTCGGCAGACCGCGGGGAAGAGACGCAAGTGTGCGGTCCGGCGACTAACCGACAAGCGCCAGGACCATCGCTGCGCTGAGAACCGACATTCTGCAACAAGGACGTGCCATCTGATTCTTTCATTGCCCGCACTGCAATTCAGTTTCTCGGGTGGCGGCCCGACCACCCAGCGACCTCCGAGGGCATCAGTGTCCTCGGACCCTTTTCCGGCAAACGCGAGCATGTGGCCCCAAGTGAGCTTTGGCTAGGGGGCGAAAGTTTGGATTATTCGACGTTTGTTTGGATTTCGGCCCCCAAACGGGCGAGAATGGCGGCGGCGGGGTTCCGTTTGACCCGCCTAACTGCTCGGACCGGGATGCGGGTCGGCCGCACACACATCGTCGAAACAACAGAGAATTGTCTTGTCTTTGAAGCTCGTGGGGCATGCGATTTCCTAGTCCGGAATTTGGTTAACTGTGGTGTCCGCGTCGGCGCTAACCCGCCCTTTTGCTCTTTAACCCTTTTGGGGGCGCGCCGGCCTGCGGGGCATTACGTCAAATCCACCGGATCAACGTCCACGGCCAGCGAGACGTCCTCCGGGAGCGTTAGCGACCGAATGAGCAGCGCCAGGCGCTGGCTGAGCGCCGCCATGCGCTGTGCGCGCAGCATGATCTGGTAGCGGTAGTAGGTCTCGGCCTTCACCAACGGCGCGGGTGCCGGGCCGGCCATCACCAGACCCTTGATGTCCCCCACCGCCTTTTCCAGCTCGCGCTTCAGGTAGTCGGCGGAGAATTTCACCTTCTCCTCGTTGCGGCCCTTGAGCGTCAGCAAGGCCATGCGGCCCACGGGCGGGTATTTGAGTTGCTCGCGGAATTCGAGTTCCTGCTCATAGAAGCCCTCGAAGTCGTGCCGGCGGGCGAATTGAATCGCCGGATGAAACGGAGTGAAGGCCTGGACGAACACCTCGCCTTCGATGTCGCCGCGGCCCGCGCGCCCGGCCACCTGCGTCAACAACTGAAAGGTCCGCTCGCCGGCGCGGAAATCCGGCTGATGCAACGCGAGGTCGGCGTAAATAATACCAACCAGGGTGACGTTGGGGAAATGCAGGCCCTTGGCGATCATCTGCGTGCCGACGAGAATATCAATCTTGCCGGCGCGGAAGTCGCCGAGGATGCGGCGGTAATCCTCCTTCCGCTTCAGGGCGTCGGAGTCCATGCGGACGGTTCGGGCGTGCGGGAAGAGTTTGGCCAAGGTAGCTTCGACCTTCTGCGTGCCCAGGCCGGCGTAGCGAATCGCCGGGTTGCGGCATTTGTCGTTCGGGCAGGCGGCCGGCACCGGTTCGACGTGGGCGCAGATGTGGCAGCAGAGTTTCTGCTCGTGGCGATGGTAAGTGAGCGAGACGCTGCAATTCGGGCATTGGGCGACGAAGCCGCAGAGAGGGCATTGCAGAGAGGTGGAATAGCCCCGCCGGTTCAGGAATAGAATGACCTGCTCCTTCTGCTCGAGCCGCCGGGCAATCGCCTCGTGAAGTTGCGGCGAGAAGATGGGAACCGCTTTGCCCGGGCGCACGGTCTGGCGCATATCAACGATGCGCACGACGGGCATCTTCTTGTCGTCGGCCCGCTCGGGCAACTGGAGCAGCGTGTATTTGCCCTTGCCGCAGTTGTAATAACTTTCCAGCGAAGGCGTGGCCGAGCCGAGCACGACCACCGCCCCTTCCATTTGGCTGCGCACAATGGCGACATCGCGCGCGTGGTAGCGGGGCGCCTCCTCCTGCTTGTAGGTATGCTCGTGTTCCTCGTCCACGACGATGAGACCGAGCGGTTCGACGGGGGCAAAAATGGCGGAGCGCGCGCCGATGGCAATCCGCGCGCGGCCCTGGCGGATTTTGTGCCATTCGTCGTGGCGCTCGCCGGCGGACAAATGGCTGTGCAACACCGCCACCAGCGTTTGCAGCGGGCCGGAACTGAAGCGCGCTTTGAATCGCTCGACGGTCTGCGGCGTGAGCGAGATTTCCGGGACGAGCACAATCGCGCCCTTGCCTTGTTCCAGGGCGTGAGCGATGGCTTGCAGATACACTTCGGTCTTGCCGCTGCCGGTGACGCCGTGGAGGAGGAAGGTCGAGGGGCGAGGGACGGAGGGCGAGGATGGAGGATAGAGGAGAGATGATGGCTGGGCCGGGCTGAACTTTGAACCTTGATCTCCTGCCTCATTGGCACTTCGGATTTCGGATTTCGGATTTCGGATTTCCAGCTTCCCCCCGTCCATCGCCGCCTTGATTGCCGCGAGCGCTTTAGCTTGCGCCGGGTTCAGCGGCAGCGGTTGCGTGGGCAGAATGTGCTCGCGCGCGTAAGGGTCGCGCTCGGAAATCTCCGGAGCGATCGTGACCCGGCCCCGGTCTTCCAGGCGGCGGACGGTCGCCGCCGTGGTCTTCGCCAGCGCCAGCAATTCGCTCAGCGGCAACTCGCGCCGTTCTTCGAGGATGCGCCAGACTTCCTTTTGCCGCTTGGGCAGCTTCGGCCCTTCGCCGCTGGCCGGCAGGACGCGCACGTAAAGCCGTTCGCGCCAATTGGCTTGCAGGTGGCGGACGGCCTCGGGCAGGACGCTTTTCAAGGCCGTCTCCGGCGCGCAACAGTAGTAATCGCCGATCCAGCAGGCGAGCTTGAGGATACTGGGCGTGACCAGCGTCTGCGCGCCGATGACCTTCAGGATGGGCTTGAGCCGGGCGCGCGCCGACTCCTCGGCCAAACCGGTCACGCACCCCAGCACTTTGCGCGAGCCGAACGGGACCTGCACGCGGCTGCCCACCTCAACCTGGTCCGCCAGCTCGGGCGGAATGAAATAATCGAACTCCTTGCGGAGCGCGATTTCCAAGGTCACGCGGGCGATCATGTTTGTTGGTCCCACTGCGAGGGCATGCGTTCGGTCATTAACGGCCAGACCCTCTCTACCACTTTCCGGGACGGTTTCCAATCAGCAAGCCCAAATCGGCTTTGACCGGCCACCCGCAGGGCGGATGCAAGAAACCGTAGCCGCCGACGGCAGTCAGCGCTGATTTCTGTGACTGAGGAAAAGCGCGCCGACTGCCGTCGGCGGCTACGATTTCGGGGACTCTTGAATCCGCGCTAGACCACTCGGCTGAAACAACGCTGTCCGCGTGGAGAAGGGGAATGTCAGCTCAGGACCAGCAGGCAAACCAGCCCGCAAGCGCACAGCAGCAGGAAGCCGACGATCACGCCATCGACCAGGCCAAAATGCGCCTCTTCCGAGTGGTTCGACGGAACGACGGCCACTTTGATGTAATCGCCACTCTTCCGCTTCACTTTATACACGATTGCACTCATGCGTGCTTCGCAGCAAACCACGGGCCACGACCCGAACCAGCGCCCGCCGACCGGTCCCGGCCCGCCTGGCGTCTTCGGAGTCCCAAGAATTGACACGGTGGAGAGAAAGGAGACAACCGGCTGTCCGAGACTCGAGACCCGCAGGCCGATGGATGCCTGGGCTTGAAATCACTGCGGGATCCCCCCGGAACTGCAAGCTCACGTTGAGCGGGTTGCGAGTTGTGTTGCGGGTTGTGTTGCGGGTTTGACCTCACGCCCACCAATGCCTACACTTCGCCCTTCTTTATGAAAATCTTAATATGTGACCCCGTGTCGCCCAAAGGAATTGCCCTGTTGCAACAGCGACCCGAGTTTGAGGTCGTCGTTTTGCCCAAGCGGCTAACCGAAGCGGAACTGCTGCCCGTCGTCAAAGATGTCGTGGCGATGGTGGTGCGCTCCGAGACCAAAGTGACGCGCAAAGTCATCGAGGCGGCGCCGAAGCTGCGGGTGGTGGGCCGGGCCGGCGTGGGCGTGGATAACGTGGATGTCGAGGCGGCCACGCAGCGGGGCGTCGTGGTGATGAACACGCCTGGGGGCAACACCATCTCCACCGCCGAGCTGTCGTTCGCGATGATCCTGAGCCTGGCCCGGAAGGTCCCCCAGGCCTGCGCCTCGATGACCGCCGGCCAGTGGGACCGGAAGCAGTTTCAAGGGGCCGAACTGGCGGGCAAGACGCTGGGCGTGCTGGGCCTGGGCCGCATCGGGAGCGAAGTCGCCAAACGGGCGCTGGCCTTCGGGATGCGCGTGCTGGGATATGACCCGTTCCTCACGGAAGCCCGCGCCAAGGCACTGGGAATCCAACTGCTCGCCGACCTGGACGATGTCTATCGGGACGCGGACTTCATCACCGTGCACATGCCCGTAACCGACCAGACGCGCGGCATGCTCAACGCGGCGGCCTTCGCCAAAATGAAACCCAAGGTCTGCCTCGTCAATTGCGCCCGGGGGGAGATCATCGTCGAGAACGATCTGCTCGCCGCGCTGGACTCGGGCAAGGTCGCCGCCGTTGCGCTCGACGTGTATGCCACCGAACCGCTGCCCGCCGAGCACCCGTTCCGCAAGCATCCTGCCATCACGCTGACCCCGCACCTGGGCGCCAGCACACACGAAGCGCAGGAGAAGTGCGGGATCGAAGTCGCCGAGGTCATCGCGGGCTACCTGCTCACCGGCGAAGTGCGCAATGCCGTCAACCTGCCGTATCTCGATGCGAAGACCTACGAACAGATCAAGCCTTACCTGACTTTGGGCGAGAAACTGGGCCGGTTGCTGGCCCAGCTTGCCCCGCCGCAGGTGGACCGCCTCCACATCACCTTTGGCGGCAAGGCGCAGGAGTTGCCGAACACCGACCCGGTGACGCGCGCCGTTCTGCTGGGGTTTCTTTCGCGCGCCTCGGTGAAGGACCTCAACAACGTCAACGTGCGCAGCATCGCCTCCACGCTCGGGCTGACAGTCGAGGAAAAGCGTTCGAGCGAGCCGGTCACGTTCAACGAATGGCTGCACGTGCAAGCCTTCCGCAATGGCGAGAAGGTCATTTCGGCCGGCGGCACTTTTTTCGGTTCGCCGGACAACCCGCGCATCGTGCGCGTGTTCAGCCAGCCGACCGAGATTGTGCCCTTCGGCGTGGTGCTGCTGCTCAGCAACAAAGACCGGCCCGGCATGGTGGGCTACCTGGGGACCTTGCTGGGCCGGCACAAAGTAAACATTGCCAGCATGAGCTTGAGCCGCGATACTGCCGGCGGCCAGGCCTTAACGGTTTTGAATTTGGATAGCGTGCCTCCGCCGGAAGTGTTGGACGAGATTCAAAGGGACCCGGACATCAGCAATGTCAAGGTGGTCAAA
>JBEKJO010000047.1:0-35544 GCA_050011195.1 Verrucomicrobiota bacterium
GGCCTGACGGAGCCGCCGTTCGACATCACGCCGAACCCGCGGTTCCTGTTCTACAGCGCCAAACACCGGGAAGCGTTCAATCACCTCCTCTACGGCATTCGTGAGCGCAAGGGCTTTGTCCAGATGACCGGCGAAGTCGGCGCGGGCAAGACCACCCTTTGCCGCGCGATGCTCGAGCAACTCGACGACCACTACGCCACCGCCCTCATCCTCAACCCGATCATGACCGCCGACGAACTGGTCAAGGCGGTCGCGGTCGAATTTTGCCTGCCCGTTAACGGCCTGGACCGCCTGGATACCGTGACGCTCATCAACCAGTTCCTCCTCCACCAAGTCGAGCACGGCAAGGAAACGGTGCTGATCATTGACGAGGCGCAGAATTTGACCGACGAGTTGCTCGAACAGGTCCGCCTGCTCTCCAACCTCGAAACGGACGACCGCAAGCTGCTGCAGATCATCTTGTTCGGCCAGCCCGAATTGCGCGACCGGCTCAACAATCCCCGCCTGCGCCAACTCCGCCAGCGCATCACCGTTCGCTACCATTTGCCGCCGCTCAAACGCTACGAGGTCATTCAGTATGTGCAGCACCGCCTCCACGTCTCCGGCGGGAACGGCACACCCTATTTCACCCGGCCCGCCCTGTGGCGGGTGCATCGTTACAGCCAGGGCATTCCCCGGCTGGTCAACGCCGTTTGCGACAAGGCCCTGCTGGCGGGGTTTGTGCAGCAAAGCGAGCGGATTGACTTCCGCATGGTCGGCCAGGCCGTTCGCGAACTTGAAGGACACATCAACGCATGAGCTTAATTAACGATGCCTTAAGGCGAGCCAAAGACGCGCAACAGCAAGTGCCCCTTCCCCCTTCGCCCCATCTCCCCTTCCGGCCAGTTGAACCCGCCCCGCCGACCGCCCGGCGCAGCCTCGGCCTGTTCCTGCCCACCGCCCTGGCCGTAGCAGCCCTGCTGGCTCTTCTCTTTGTTTGGGAACGGGTCCAAAGGGGTCACTCGACGGGACCAACCGAGGTCAACGCGCGAACGGCACGTGTTGCGTCCCCCGTGGGCGCACCGCGACTGGCTTCAGTTTCGCCCGCGACTGCCGCAACGGCGCCCGCCCTGGCGACCCAACCGGGTCCGGCCGCCCAATCGGCTTCTCCCCCCTCACCCCTCACCGGCGCAACTGCCACCCTCGCGTCGAACGCCTCCTCCGCAGCGACCAATGCGCCGGCTGCCGACGCCCAGCAAAGCGAAGTGACCAATACCGCGGCCATGACCCCACCCCCGCCGCCCAAGCCGGCGCCGCTTCGATTGCAGGGGATTGTCTTCAATCCCAGGCGGCCCTCGGCCATGATCAGCGGCAGGACGCTCTTTGTGGGTGACAAACTGGGCGACTTGCGCGTCGTCGCCATTGACCAGCAGAGCGCCACCCTTGCGGGCGCCGGCCAAACCAACGTCCTGAGCCTGTCCGAGTAGGCTCAGGCCATAGGCTGGTCCGATAACAAGTGAAAAAGCGCCAACCTATCGTCCGACCCCATTTTCAATCAGCGATTTTACCGGCGGGGCCTCAAAAAGCCATCTACCGGCTCAGTTCTACAAAGCGCCGCCTAAATTGATAGTCTGCCGCGCGTCGTAGGCTTCGATTCCCTCGGCGATTTCCTTTTCAAAGCCTGCGAAGCTTTTGGCAATTGACTCGGCATAGCCGGGCGGCAACGCCAGTCCGTATCCCGCTTCCCGAAAGAGCAGCCTGAAAAACGCTTCAAGGCGGTCACAGACCTCAAATGCGAACTCGGCATCCAGGATCAATGTGCCGCGCGCGTCGAACCGAACCCTGCGGGTCCGACGGATAGTTTCCTTGCACCGTGCGATTTGTGTTTGATCCCTCTCAAGCGTTAGGTCTCCGTTCACGTGCGCGATACAGTTGCGGATCACCCGGAGGTCATCAAGCAGCAACCACATTCTTGGACGAGCGAGCCGAATGGGTGTCGGCGGAGACTCTAACCATTGCTGAAAACTCTTCACGAAACCAAGGCCCTTTTTTTGGCGGAATGGGAGTTTGCCGGGATAAGTGCGCTCGAGATCAGCGATGAGTTTCCGGGCCGTGGTTTCGAGGAGGATATAGAGACCCATCACAGCCGCATACCGGAGAACCTTGGCCATATCCCGGTCATAACGCTTGCGGTGAGCGGTAAGAAATCGCTTTGCCTCTCTTGATTTGATATTGCCGCCTGGGCCGTAGAGCCCCGCAATCGCTCGCAAGCCTGATTCTTTAAGCCGCTGGAGGTTGGACTCGGCGGTAAGCAGAAAATCACCCAAACCGACCAGGTTCACCATCGTCTCGGTGACGAACGAATCCTTCTCAAGCCGCCGGAGTGACAATGTACGCACATTCTTCGCCATGAAGTGGAGTTTAGGTAACGGGGCTGAGGTGGAAAGCCCTTAAACGTTGAACGGCGCAGACCATAAGTTGGCCCGATCACAACTGAAAAAGCGCCAACCTACGGTTTGATTTCGTTCGCCGCCTGGTCGAAACCACCTCCCGCCAGCAGCCGACCCAGCGCACGTTGCTCGACTGGCTGCGGGTGGAATACGCCATCGAAAAACCCAGCAACAAGCCTCTCGCCGTGATGGATCAGAATTATCCTGAACCGTGCTTTCCCACGCCGAGAATCCGCTCGCCGGACAGTGAATTGGAGCAAAACGACCCGAAAACCGGGGTTTTCAGCCCGCAGAATCCGTGTAAGCCCTTGCAAATTTGTGGCTTTCGTCTGTCTGGCCGCCGCCCTGCGCCACCGCCTTGGGATTCTGCATTCTGCCTTATAGCCTTTCCCCCGTGCTGGAGACCTGTGGATCCTGTTTGGGTCCTGTGTGGGTGGCGTCTTGTTACGAGTCCTCTCCGATTCGCCTTCGTTTCCTCTCTGGCTCTCCCTCGATTCCGCCTCGATCCCTCTCTGAATCCCCCTCGGCTCCCTTCCCTGGCTTTACCCTGCCGCCCCAGTCGCTCGCCAGCGCCCTTCCGCTTGCCCCCGAACCGGCTTGCCCGGCACAACCACGTCCGTTTGTGCCGGAATGCCTTTTTCCCCATCCACTTGCTGCCGGGTCTGGATAAAGACGCGCTTGCCGGCTGGCGGCTCGGCGAACTAACACTGCTCTGCCTAGCGCAGCCAAGCTGCCTGGCCGTGACCATTGGCCGGCACATCCACACAACCCATGCCAACGCACAGTATGATACCCTTAACATACAAGAGTGGGTTTGTCAACCAGAAAGTTGCGGAATGTGGCATAGGCGTCCCGCCTGCGGGTTTCGGCGGAGTCCCGCCGCCAACCAAAAACTAAGAATTAAGAACTGAGAACTCTACCCCCCCCCGCTGGTTTTCGCTTTGCGCTATGCGAGTGGCGGTCGTAACCTCGCGCCCAAGTTTCTGAGATTATGCGAACCATTTCATTAGGGGTCAGCTCGCTGACGAGCAGCCGGCTGGCTTATGGTTGCTGGCGGGTCGCGGGAACCTGGGACCCAGCCGAGGTGACCGCCGCCAGCCGGGCCGCCGGGCGGCGGGCGGTGATCGCGGCCTACGAATCAGGCTACACCCTGTTCGACAACGCGGATATTTACTGCCATGGCGAAGCGGAGCGCATCCTGGGCGATGCGCTCAAGGAAGTCTCCGGCATGCGCGACCGGATTGTGATCGTCACCAAGGGCGGCATCCGACCCGCGGGCGACCCGCAGCCTGACTCGCCCGGGCGCTACGATTTCTCGGCGCCACACATCCTCCACGCCTGCGAGCAGTCGCTCCAACGGCTGAGCCTCGAAACCATTGACCTTTACCTGCTGCACCGGCCCGATTTCCTCGCCTTTCCCGAAGAGGTTGCCCAGGCCTTTTCCCAACTCAAGGCCGCGGGCAAAGTCCGCCACTTCGGCGTGAGCAACTTTCGCCCGACCCTGCTGACGGCGCTGCAAGCGGCCTGTCCGATGCCGCTGGTGGCGCACCAGGTTGAAATCAGCGTGGCCAAACTGGATGCGTTCACGGACGGCACGCTGGATCAATGTTTGATTGAACGAATCACCCCGATGGCCTGGAGCCCATTGGCGGCCGGATTGATTGGCAGCGGCGCGAACCGCCTGTTGCCGTCACAGAAAACCTATCGGCCCGAACAGTTCCTCCCGGCGGTGGATGCCCTTGCCCGGGCGCGCGGTGTCAGTCGCGCGGTGGTGGCGCTCGCCTGGCTGCTGAAGCATCCGGCCAGGATCCTGCCCATCGTCGGCGCCACCAATCCCGAACACATCCGCGAAGCGACCAAAGCCGCCGACCTGGAATTGACGCGCGAGGAATGGTATCGCCTGCTCATCGCGGCGCGCGGCGAACCGCTTCCCTAGGAGGGTTAACTGTGGCTGACAGCGAACGATCCCGGCTCTTCATCGCAGTGGCGATACCGGGAGAGGTCAAAGCGAAGATGGAAGCCGCACAGGCGGAATTGCGCCGCGTGCTGCCGGAACGCACCGTCCGCTGGGCGCGCCGCGAGCAGTTCCACCTGACGCTGCGGTTCCTGGGGGACGTGCAAGCGGCACGGGTGGAGGCGCTGGGAGAGGCGCTTCGCGCCGCCTGCCGGGGGTTCGGCGCGCTGCACTTGCGCGCCGAGCGGGTTGGGTTCTTCCCGGACCTGCGCCGTCCGCGGGTCGTCTGGGTCGGGGTGCAGGATCAAGCCGAGCAGTTGCCCCGGCTGCAAGCAGCAGTTGAACTCGCCACGCGGGAATATACGACCGAAGAGAAGGAAGAGCGGTTCACCGGCCACGTCACCCTCGCCCGCATCAAAGGCATTAAGCGACCGGAGGCGGAAGCCTTGGGCCAGGCCGCGGCGGGCATGGCGGAACGGCTTTTCGGCCACTGGACGGCCTACCAGGTTGAGCTCATGCGCAGCGAACTCTTGCCCCAAGGCGCGCGCCACAGCACCCTGGCCTCGATCGCGCTGGCCGATTTGCCTGCCGAATTGGCTTGACCCACTCCACCCGGACGGCAAGCTGCGCGCCACTGAAAACAGAATATACACAGACCAAACCCTCATGAGCGAAGCATCAAACCGGCGATCCGAAGAATTTCTTAAAATCAGCGATCAATTCCAGCTTGGCGTCCTGACCACCGAATCCTCTCACCCGGTCACCGCCAACCTGAGCGACACCGCCAAACGTGACATTGGCGCCGCCCTCGGCCTGCTGTTCGAGGCCGATGGCGACGTGGTCCGCAAGTATCGGGAATTCGCCGGGTCGGGCCGGGCGCAAGGCATCAAGGAAGCCGTGCTGCGCGCCCTCAAGAACGGCGGGAAGGTGTTTTTTACCGGCTGCGGCTCCACCGGGCGCCTCAGCATCCAACTGGTTTCCATCTGGCGCGATTTTTGGCAGCAGCAGCGCGCCCGGGGCCTGGCCTGCTCGCCGATGCCCGAGGACTTCGAGAACCGCGCCTTCAGCGTCATGGCGGGCGGCGACTTCGCCCTCATTAAGTCGGTGGAAGGCTTTGAAGACTTCACTGAGTTCGGCAAGAAGCAGATTGGAGATTTGGGGGTGGCGGCCAAAGACGTCGTGTTTGCCATCACCGAGGGCGGCGAGACCTCCTTTGTAATCGGCACGGCCTGGAAGGGGCTCGAGGTCGGCGCCAAAGTCTATTTCGTCTATAACAACCCCGATGACATTCTCTGCCAGCACGTGCAGCGCAGCCGCGAGGTCATTCAGGAGCCGCGCATCGAGAAGATCAACCTCACCACCGGCCCCATGTCAATCACCGGCTCGACGCGCATGCAGGCGACCACCATCCAGCTCTGCGTGCTGTTGACCGTGCTGGAGATGGTGTTGCGGGATTTGATGAAGGAACTGCAGCCGAAAGGCCCCGGCGCGCTGGACTCGGCCTCCGTCCCGTCCGAGTTTCTGAAGCGGCTGGCAGAGATGCACGGCAGCCTGAGGTCCGCGGGGCTGCTCTCGCAGCTCGCCAAAGCCGTGTCCCTCGAGGAGACGGTCTATCGGTCCGGTCACAAGAACAACTACTTCGCCGACCGGTTCGGGATTGATGTGCTGACGGACACCACCGAGCGTTCGCCCACCTATTGCTCGCCCCCGTTCCGCAAGTTCGACGACACGACCGCAACGGAGTCGTGGTCGTTCCTGTTCCTGCCCTATCAGAACACCCCGACGGCCTGGGAGCGGATCATCAAGCGCCAGCCGAAATGTGTGGAATGGACCGAGCCGGAGGTGCGCGCCCTGGTGAGTGAAGACCAAGCGGCGCGCACCTGTGAGATCGTGCGCAAGATCAGTACTGCCGAGCTGATGCGGTTCAAGGTGGGTCTCGATGGCCTGAAGTACCGGCCGCTGGGCAAGGGCGACAGCGCAGTGGGGATCGTTTCCGAAGCCGAGAAGGCTTCGCTCCTTTCAGCGGACGGCTTTTGTCGCCGGCAACTCGAAGCCGCGCAGAACGCCGGCGCCCAAATCGGGGTGATCTTTGTCGGGCGCAAGGAGTCCTTTAAGGAGGTCAACGACTTCCTCGCCCAATGGAATCCTCAGTGCGTGGCCGTGCTGGCGCCGGTCCCGAACACGGATTTCCTCCTGGACGGCGTGACGCGCGCGGGCCTCAAAATGCTGCTGAACGCGCTCTCGACCTGCACCATGGTGCGCTTGGGGCGAGTGATGGGCAACTACATGATCTGGGTGGTGCCCAGCAACCTCAAGCTCATCGACCGCTCGACCCGTTACATCCAGAGGCTCACCGGCCTGGATTACCAGTCCGCCAACCGTCTGCTCTTCGAGGTCATCGAATACGTCGAGCCCCGCATGAAGGCCGACCAGGCCTATCCGCCGGTCGTCGGCGTCTCGGTGATGCGGGTCCGCCACAAGCTGGACAATCAGGCAGCGGAGAAACGGCTGATGGCCGAACTGTAAGTTGCCCCTATACAGTTTCGCCGGGCTTTGCTACTTTTTGCGCCTATGACACTGGACGACTTTTTACTCGAGGCGGAAGATAAGATGAGCAAGACCGAGCAGGTCGTGGTGAACGAGTTTGCCGGCGTCCGCACCGGCAAAGCTTCGCCCGCGCTGGTCGAAAACATTCTCGCGGAAGTCTATGGCTCACAGATGCGGATTCGCGAGCTGGCCGGCATCACCACCCCCGAGCCGCGGACCTTGACCATCCAGCCCTGGGACGCGAACTCGCTGCACCCCATTGAGAAAGCCATTCTCAAGAGCAACCTGGGCCTGACGCCGTCTATTCAAGGCAAGGCCATCCGGCTTTTCTTCCCGGAACTCAGCGAGGAGCGGCGTCAGGAATTCGTGAAGATCGTGCGCAAGATGTCGGAAGATGGCCGGGTGGCGATCCGCCACGTGCGACGCGACGCCATGGAGCAGGTCAAGAAGCACGGCCACGACAGCGGCATCACCGAAGATGAGGTCAAGCACGCCGAGAAGGAACTGCAGAAACTGACGGACGAGTACATCGCCAAGATCGACGTCCACCTCGCCCACAAAGAAAAAGAGATCCTGACCGTGTAAGGGGCGGAGGGGGGAGTAGTGGAGTGATGGCCGGCCCGGTGCTCAGGGAGAGAGGCTTCCTCGTCTCATCTCCGGGGAGCGCTGTTGGTCTGGGGTTCTTCGAAGCGAATGACCGTTTCGCCCGCTTTGGCGTAGCCCAATCTCTCCCGGGCGAGCCGTTCGACGGCCTTCGGATCGTAGCGCAAGGCGTCGATGGAAATCCGCAGTTGTTTGCCGGTTTCCTCCTCCCTTTGGACCAGGTTGTCGAGGCGAAGGATCTCCTTTCGGTATCGTTCGTTCTGCTTGATCAGCGGCAGATACCAGAGGGCGACCAGGAGGATGCCCGCAACGAACACAAGAAAAACCACCAACCGGGTCAGCTTGTCCCAGATCCCAAGATCGACTTTCATCGCGCCCAGTTAATCACGCGCGGCCCAACAACGGAAGCGAATAAATTTGCCCCGCCCTTGACTGAACGTAATCGCCCCCCAGGTGTCTCTAAAAGTGAGTGTTCAGGCCACGTATTTAGTTGTCAGGTTTGGGGCCTGCGGATAATACTGACACCGGATGATTAAAGCGCTGCTATTGATTTTTGACCCGATTGCAACGTGGGAAGGGATTCTCCGCGCCCGACGCAGCATGGCTTCGATTCTGGTGATCTACCTCTTGCCGCTGCTCCTGCTCGCCTCGGCGGCGGAAGGTTACGGGCTGGTTCATTGGGGCAAGTGGCAGGGCGAGATCGGCCGGATCAAGATCTTTCCCATTGGTGAAGCGGCAGTTGTGGAAATTGGCCAACTCCTGTTGTCGCTGGTCGTGGTTTTCGTCGGCGCCAACATGATCAAATCTATTGGGGAGACCTTCCACGGACGGCATACCTATCCCCAGGCGTTCACGACCGTCGCTTACGGCCTGAGTCCGCTCTTTCTCCTCCACCTGTTGGACGCGTTCACCGGGGTATCCCCCTGGGTGAGTTGGTCCATCGGCATCATGCTGTCCATTGCCGTGCTGTATCATGGTGTGCCGCGGATGATGGAGCCCGACCCCTCGCACGCCTTTGGCCTCTTTTTCATGAGCGCGCTGCTGCTGGTGTTGGTCAGCGGCTTGGTGCGGTTCGTCACGGCCGCCTACCTGCAAGGCAAATTCTCCAAACTGCAGGTGATTATCTCCGACGTAGCCGCCCGCCTGCCATTTTGACGACCCGGGCGCCGCATCCCCGCGCCACCTGCGCGGCTTGGTTAGCCCTTAAATCCCTCCCGATGCTGGACGATACCATCGCTGCGATTGCCACGGCACTCGGCGAAGGCGGCCTGGCCGTCATCCGCCTTTCGGGCGCGGAGGCGCTCGCCGTCGCCGACCGCTGCTTTGCGCCCGCCGGCGAAGCCTCCGTCAAACCGTCCGCCGCGGCCACGCACACCATCCATTTCGGCCACGTCGTGCGCGACGGGCAGACCGTCGATGAGGCCCTGCTGGCCGTCATGCGCGCCCCGCGCACCTTCACGCGCGAGGATGTGGTCGAAATCACCTGCCACGGCGGCATTCTGGCCGCAAAGATGGTCTTGGACACCGTCCTCGCCAACGGCGCGCGGCTGGCCGAGCCTGGCGAATTCACGCGCCGCGCCTTTCTCAACGGGCGCATCGATCTGGCGCAGGCTGAGGCCGTGGCCGATTTGATCCACTCCCGCACCGAGCTGGCCTTGCGCGCCGCCAACGAACAACTCGCCGGCAAGCTCTCCCAACGCATCAATAAGCTGCGCGACGAGATGCTCGAAACGCTCGCCCACGTCGAGGCGCACATTGACTTCCCCGAAGAAGACATCGCGCCCGACACCCACGACCAGCTCATCGCCCGCCTCGAACACGGTGTCGCCTTCATGGACGAATTGCTGCGCACGGCCCCTGAGGGCCAAATCCTCCGCCACGGCCTCCGCGCCGCCATCATTGGCCGGCCCAACGCCGGCAAATCCAGCCTCCTCAATCAGCTCCTCGGCCACGACCGCGCCATCGTCTCGGCCGTTCCCGGCACGACCCGCGACACCATCGCGGAGACTGCCAACATCCGCGGCCTGCCCGTTGTCTTCATCGACACCGCCGGCCTGCGCGAGGCGCGCGACGAGATTGAACTCGAAGGCGTCCGTCGCAGCCGGCAGAGCTTGCAGCAGGCCGAGTTCATCCTGCACGTGTTCGACGCCGCCGAGCCGCTCACGGAAGCCGACCAGAATTATCTGGCCGAGTTCGCGGGCAAAAAGCGCATCCTCGTCCGCAACAAGATCGACTTGCCGGTGCGGCTTCATTTCCCGCCCGGCCTCCAGGCACCGGTCGCGGACGTGTGCTGCCTGACCGGGCAAGGGATCGAGCCGCTCAAAGATGCCATCAAAGAGCTGGTGTGGTCCGGCGAAATCAGGGCCGAGATGCTGCAAGTGATGATCAACTCGCGCCACCAGGACGCGCTCAACCGCGCTCGCGCCGCCACGTTGCGCACCTTGGACGCCTTGCGCACGAATCAAACCCTGGAACTCGTCGCCCTGGACCTGCGCATCGCCGTCAACGCCGTCGGCGAAATCGTCGGCCAGACCACCACCGAAGACCTGCTGGACCTGATCTTCAGCCAGTTCTGCCTCGGGAAATAGGCCGTTGCGGAGGTTAGTCCATGTTCAATCCGTGGTTCCGATGAAGAGAGCCGCCACTCCCAAGACCGGGCAACCCATCTACCACTGCCGCATTCGATAGAACCGCTGTGCGCCAGTGGCCGCCGGATCGGTCAGCATTCTGAGCGCGCCGTTGCCGGTGTTGGTGGAGAGCGCATTCCAGTTGGTTGCGGCCAGTGAATTCTTGCAGTCCAAGGCGTAATTCTTCCGGTTCAAGGTTTGGGCCAGCGCGCTGAACCGGCTGCCTTGCCGGGCCGGGTTGAGCAACTGCGGCACTGGGATGCTGCTCACCAGCAGCGCCAGCGAATGATACTCCCCGGCGCCAATTCCCACCACGTCGCTCAAACCGGAGGGCACGCTGCACTGGCCATTATCGTTATCACCCCAGGCCGCCACCGTCCCATCGGCCCGCACCGCCAGGCTGTGGGCGCCGCCGCCCGCTACGGCCACCACGTTGCTGAGTCCAGCCGGGACGTCGCACTGGCCGTCCGAATCGTCCCCCCACGCCGCCACCGTCCCATCGGCCCGCACCGCCAGGCTGTGATACTCCCCGGCCCCAATCGCCACCACATTCGTCAAACCCAGCGGCACCACGGATTGCCCGGCCTCGTTCCCTTCCGCATCCGTGTTCTCTCCCCAGGCCACTACTGTGCCGTCCGCCGTCAAGGCCAGCGTGTGGCTGCCGCCCGCCGCCACGGCGATCACGTTCGTCAGCCCGGCGGGCGGATTGGTCTGCCCGAAACTGTTGTCACCCCAGACCACCACCGTCCCATCGCGGCGCAGGGCCACGCTGTGCCAGGTGCCGGCGCTAATCCCAATCACGTTGGCCAGGCCCGCCGGCACATTGGTTTGGCCGGAATCGTCCGCACCCCAGGCGGCGACGGTGCCGTCGGCCTGGAGCGCCAGGCTGTGATAGCCGCCGCCCGCGATGGCCAGCGCCGACTGGAGTGTGAGAGGCACGTCGCATTGGCCGTCCGCATCGTAACCCCAGGCGACCACCGTGCCGTCCGCCCCAAGGCCCAGATTGTGCCAGGCGCCGGCAGCGATGGCGATCAGGTTCGTCGAGATGCCGGAGGCGTTGCCCTGGCCGAAAGTATTGTCACCCCAGGCGACGTCCTGAATGACCGGGCCTCCGGTGAAGGCGGTGGCGTAGAGCTGCGCGATTTGGGCCGGTGACAGCGTGTAGTCAAACACGGCAACCTGATCCAGCTTGCCGTCGAAAATGCGGCTCGGCAGGGACACGGTATCGGCGCCAAGCAAGGTGCCTCCGTTCCAGGCTTCGACATCGTGCGCGATGGCGTTGGTGGCGGAAAGCAGCACGCCATTGGCGCCGACGTAGATCACGGCCTGCGTGGGGGCAATGGTCAGCGCCACGAAGGACCACTGCCTGGGCGGCGTCACCAGGCCGCTGGCCCAACCGTAAGTGTTGATGTTGTTCTCGTTCCACGTGTAGCCGATCATGTTCAGGCGGCTCGCCTCGGCGACGTAGTTGATCCCCTTCGAGTAGGTGCTGGCGCGAGTGAAGACCACACCGTCGTAGGCGGCAATGGACGTGAACGGATAGACCCAGGCGGTGATGGTCACCGTATTGGTGTTGAGGTTGAGGGCCGGCGCGGTGACGTATCCAGCCCCGGCGGTGGCAACGTTGGGGTCCATCGCCACGGCAAAGTTGTTGCTGGGGAAGCCATAGAACGGCGGATCGCTCACGCCGGAAACGCCGTTGGTGGTGTTGGTCCCGTAAGTGCCGTTAAGCTCAGCGATGGCTTCGTAGGCGATGCTGCCATTGGTCTCATTCAACCGCCAGTAGCAGACCGGGGCGTCGGCCATAATCAGGCCCTCGTAAGGTAGCGCCGGGGCCGGAGCAACATTGGTCAGAATATGGGTGGTGACCGACTGGGCCAGGATGGCAGAGGTGAACCGGTGATTGTTCACCGGCAGGGGGGCCAGCGCCGCCATGTTCTCGCTGCCCGAGGTCCGGGAAAGGGACACCTGCGCGGGCAACCCGCTAAAGGCGCTCAGGTCGTAGGTGATGTTGAAGGTGTTGGTCGTGTCATTCACGGTCACAATCACCAGCGTCGAGTTGGTGGGATTGTAGGCGGCCAGCGAGTTGGCATCCCCGACGCTGAGAATCTGGCAGCCGGGCCGGATGAACTCGCTGAACTGGCCGATGACGTAGAAGGTCTCCTGAATCGTGTAATTGGTCGTGAAATCGGAGTTGGTGCTGGCCACTTCGGGATTGTAGAGCGGGCCCCAGCAAGTGTCGCCATCAACCACCTGCCAGTAAACCCAGGCGCGGGCCCCCATCATCGCAATGTCATCGTGGATGCGGCGCGCCTGGTTCATGCCGGTAGCGTCGCAGTGGCCGTATTCGGAGACCCACAACGGCTTGTGGAGGGAAGCGGCCAGGTTGCGCAGGCCGTCGGGGGCGTTGGCGCTGTAGGTATGAGTGACGATGCGGCTGACGTTGCTGAGGGCGGGGGCGCCATAGGCATTGAGAGAATTGAGGGTGTCTTCCTCGTAAGAGTCTTCGCAAGCGGCGACGCCGGCCGACTGGCCGAGCGCGTCCAGTTCGGCGCGCAAATCATTGACCATCCGCACTTGCTGGGCGGTGCTCATATAGCAGCCCTCCTGGCTTCCCCCGTACACCCACCAGTCTTCGTTCGGCTCATTCATGGGCGTGACGATATCGAAGTGGACGCCGTCCACGACAGTGAGGTTGCTGACGACCATGGCGAGATAGAGGGCGAAGCTCTGTTCGAAGTTGGTCTGGAGGTTGTTGCTGGTGCCATTGGTCGAGCCGGTGACACTGCCGCTGACGGTCATCCACCACGGGGGCGAATTGGCAAAGGCCTCGACATGGTCCACGCCCCGGGCCAGCGCCGCCTGGAGCATCCACCGCTGGTTGGCGTCCGCGCTCCAGTTCCACACGCCGTTGGTAGGCTCGAAGCCCGGCATTTGCGCCCGGAACTGCATAAAGTGGTTGGTGGGATTCTCTCCGCCGCCAATGTTGTAGCGGACGATGTTCAATTTGAGCTGGCTGAAGGCGAGGTCGGCATAGGTCTCGCGGTTGGAATAGCCGCCCACGACATTGGCCCACCAACAGAGGGAGGTGCCCCACCCCTCGAAGTTGGTGACCACGACGACGGTGGGGTCCACGAAAGCGGTGTAGTCGGCCCGCGCCGGACTCGCCAGCGCCAGCCAGAGAAAAGCCGCAGCGCGGAGGCATCCGGACCGGAACACGCTGGCTGTGTCAGGAGCTGCCCCCTGGGCAGGCTCGCTTGAAATAAAGGAGTGGCGGTTCGGCATGTTATTGAAAAAAACAGGCCGGGGAAACCTCTGAACCCCGGCCTGTCGTTCCCTCGTGCTTAATGCGCCGCAAACAGAAGGCAGCCCCGCATGGCTCGCGGCGGCCAGTTAGTAAACCTGCACGCGATAGAACATCCCCGCCCCCGAAGGTGTCACGGTATAAGAAGGGGGCGCTGCGCCGGATACGGGCGTCCAGGGGCCGTTGACGGTGGGCGCTTGCAGCAGCGTGCCCTGCGGCCAACTCAGAATCAGGTTGGGGCCGGACCACTGAAGGGTCAGGGTGACAGTTGGCGGGGCAGTGGCGGTGGAGTAGAGCTGCGCGATTTGGGCTGGTGACAGCGCGTAGTCAAAGACGGCGACTTCATCCAGCTCGCCATTGAAAATGCGGCTGGTAAGGGACGCGGTGTCGGCGCCGATCAAGGTGGTTCCGCTCCAGGCCTCGGCATTGTTCGCGACGGCGTTGGCGGCGGAAGCCAGGACGCCATTGGTGCCGACGTAGGCAATGGTTTGAGTTGGCTCAATGACCAGAGCCACGAACGACCACTGGCCGACCGGCGTGGCTGGTCCGTTGCCCCAGTCGTAGGTCGAGGAACTGCCCTGGTTCCAAGTGTAGCCGATCGTGTTGGGCCGGGTGGGCAGGGCGGCGTAGATCAGGCCAGCCACGTCGGTGCCGGTGCGAACGAAGACGATGCCGTCGTAGGTGGAAATATTCGCGAACGGATAGACCCAGGCGATGATGGTGACGGTATTGGTGTTGAGGTTGAGGGCCGGCGCGGTGACGTATCCCTCCCCGGCGGTGGCATCGCCGGCGTCCATCGCGACGGCAAAGTTGTTGCTGGGGAAGCCATAGAACGGGGGATCGCTCACGCCGGGCTGGCCAAGGGTGGTGGTGGCCCCGTAAGTGCCGTTCAGCCCGCCGATGCAGTCGTAGGCGGTGCTGCCATTGGTTTCATTCAAGTGCCAGTAGTGGAGCGGAGAGGCGGCCACCATCAAGCTCTGGTAAGGAGTGGTTGGCGTGAGGACCGTCAGCGTGACGACGCTGCTGGTGACGGCGCGGCCGGCGTTGGTCACGACGAGGTCATAAGAACCGGTATTGGCCGGAACGAGACTGGCGAAGGTCAACGTGTTGGTGGTTTGGCCGGACATGCTGGCGCCGTTTTTCTGCCACTGATAGGAGAGCGGCGGGCTGCCCTCAGCCGTGGCGCTATACGTGACACTTAGGCCTTGGTACAGCTCGAGGGCGTCCGGCGATGGCTGGACGGTAATGTTGGCCGGCTCGGCCGCCGCCGAGTAGTGTGCCGTGACCTGGCTGGGAGTGAGGGCGTAATTGTAGAGGGCCACATCGTCCACCTCCGCATTGCTGAGTTGGTTCGTGTAGGAGGAGTCGGTCACACTCGCGTCGCGCGAGCCGATACCGGTCAGAACGGCCGGTCCCTGGGACACGTACGTCGTCCCGAGGAGTCCCTGGCCCGTCACCATAGTGGTCGCCTCGGTGAGCGCCCCGTCAACGTAAAGGGAGAGGAGGCTATTGCCCTCGTCGCACACGCCCACCAAGTGGTGCCAGTTGCCGTCCGGCACGATGGCGCCGCTGTAGGCGCCTGGGGTCCTGCCGGTAGAGTCGTGAACAAAGAAGCGGAACTGGCTGGAGTAGATATCCAGGCAGAACTGCTCGCCGCCGCCGCCGTAGCCCTTGGCCACAATGCCCGCCGAGTTGGGCTCTCCGGGCGGGGCATTGACCCAGGCCTCGACGGAGAAGTGCGGGTTGATTCCCTGCTGGGAGAAGTCAATGTTCGGGATGCCCGAGCCGCTGAGGTCATTTTCGACGACCACGCTGTAGTTGAAGACATCATTCATGCCGAAACCGGTGGAGGTCTCGCTGGGGTCGGAGGGACTAAAGCCCCCCAAGCCAGTGACGGCTTGGTAGTAGGTGCCGTTGTGGCCGCCGACGTAATCGTTGGCTGTGCCGCCGGGGTTGCCGGAGCCGACACCGGAAGCCTCGTCGAGCCGCCAGAAGGCGAGCGGTTGGTCGCTGAGGATGCGCCGGCCGTAGCTGTCGGTGGGGGCGGCAACGCCGGTCACGCTCGCCCCGTAGGCGGGGTTGGGCGAGCCGATCCCGAAGGTATTGGTGACGGTGCAGCCGATGGTGTAGGGGCCGCCGACGGCGACGGTATTGGTATAAGTGGAGGTGGTCACGCCGACCGGCGAGCCGCCCACGGACCACTGATAATGGAAGGGCTGGGCACCTTGGGCGGTGGCGGTAAAGACGACTTGCAGGCCGGCGTACATGGTCGGAAGCGTGGCCGGAGTTACCGTGACGTTCTTGGGCACGCCGGCCGAAACCGACACCAAGACGCCGGTGCTGGTGGTTTGGCCATAGATATTGGTGACCGTCAACGCGAAGGTGTGGTTGCTATAAGTCGCACTGATGTTAGGCATGGCCAGCGTGGGGCTGGTTTGGCCTGGAATGGCGGTGCCGGGGCTGCCCGAGGTGATGTCGTACCACTGGCAGTTGAGGGGGAGGGTGCCGATAGCCTGCGCCGGGATGGTCAGGGTGGTGCCTTCGTTGGTAGCGGAGACGGCCGGGGGTTGGAGGGTGATGCGCGGGACGATGCCGGCGGCCAGGTAGTGGGTCACCACCTGGGTGGAGGTGAGGGGGTAGTTGTAGATGGCGACGTCGTTGATGTCGCCCATGAACGTCTGGCCATAGACGGTGCTGCCCGTGGTCTGGCGAGAGCCGATGCTGACGGGCACGGAGGTGTTCAAGACGCCGTTGCAAGGCGAGCAGGAATCGCTGACCACTTGTATGCCGTCCACATAGAAACAGGCATTGCTCTGGGGTTCGTTGAGGACGCCGACCAGGTGGTGCCAATTGCCATCGGTGAGGTTCGTGTTGGAGGTGAGATAGAACGGTGAGCCGCTGCCGCCAATGCGGTAGGTGAACCGGTAGGCGTATGTGCCGCTTCCGTTGGTGGCGCCGCCGATATCGAGGGTGAACTGCTCGGCGCCCCAGGCGCCTTTGGCGACAATGCCGGCGGCGCCGAAATACTGGGCCGCATCGCCTTTGGCCCAGGCCTCGATGGAGAAGGCGCCGCTGGTGTTGGTGGGAGCGGCGAAGTTGATGCCCTGGATGTTGCCGACGAAGCAGTTCGATGTTCCGGCACCAGAGGCGTTGTAGATGGGATAGTAGCCAAATTCGGCTGAGGTCTCGTTCGTGTCGGTGGCGAGGCTGGGGTTGCCATAGCCGGCGGCCAGGCCCCGGCTGTAGTTGGTCTGAATCAGGATGGTATTGGAGTAGATGCCGAAATTGCCGCCCCAGTAATCGTTGGCGATGGCGCCGTTGTTGCCGGAGCCATTGTCCGATTCGTTCAGGCGCCAGTAGCCAAGGGGGTTGTCGTGGAGGACGGCCGCCGGGTAGGGATTAGTCGGCGCCGCAATGACGGAAAGGGTCCAGGTGTTGGTGGCGGAACCGGCGGAGTTGGTGACGACGCAAGCACAACTGGTCAGACCGGCTTGCACGTTGGTCACCGAGTAATTGGTGCTGGTCCCGCTGACATCGGGCACGCCGTTGGTGTACCACTGGTAATAGAAGGGCGAGAAGCCGGTGACGGAGGTCAGCGCGAAGCCGGCCTGGGCGCCGCGAAACAAAGTGATGGTGTTGCCGTAGGTCTGGGGGGAGACGCCGAGAATGACCGGAGAGGTATAGACGGTCACGGTGGAAACGGCGCTGGTGGCGGAGAGAGAAAGAGAAGCATTCGTCACGACGGCGTAATAGCTACCGGCGTTGGTGGGGGCCAGGGAGGGGAAGGACAAGGTGAGATTGGTCTGGCCCGCCAGCGGCGCTCCGTTTTGATACCACTGAAGGGTCAGCGGCGGCTGGCCGTCGAGGGTGGCGCTGAGGGAGGCAGCGGTGTTGGCGACTTGCGCGATGGTGGCCGGCAGAATAAAGACGGCGGGATTGCCCGTTTCCAGGATGGCCAGATTAGGCCCGCTGTACATCTGCCCGCCGTATTGGCCGTAAACGCCAGGTGATGTCCCCCAAGCATTGCCACTATAACATGCCCAGCAGGTGGAGGCAATGGCCGAGTTCAAGTCGGGAAGGGAATAAGTATCGCCCTCCGGGTCTACATTGGCGACTTGTTCAGCCATTAGCATGTACGTTGTCTTATTGGTCAGGACGAACGGCGGATTGAGCGGCTGCCACATGTATCCGTTGATGACGGGGTTGACGCCGGCGGGAATGACCACATTAGTTAAAAGCGTACTGCTGTTGGCAGTGTAAATACCGATGTGATGATTAACCGCCAGGGTGCAATTGGTTGTGTTGCCGGTTACGGTGGTATTGGCCGGCCACGCATAGTATCCCAAATACGTCACGGTCACATTGTTATTCCCGACGGTAAATTGCCCGCCGCCCTGGCCAGTACCGGTGTTATTATCGAGGCTAGGCCAGAAGCCGTGCAAGAATTGCTGCGTGGACGGGGCCACATTCGGCAGGACCGTCAGGGTCGCACTGTTGCTGGCGGTATTAGCGGTGGAACAGACGTAGTTGGATACGAAGCAGGAGTAGGTGTCGCCATTATTCGCCATTTGGGCGGTCTCGGAGAAAGTGCTCGAGGTGGCGCCGGCAACGGCGACACCGTTGCTATACCATTGATAAGAAATGGGCGGAACGCCGATCGCGGGGCTGTAGAATGTGGCGGTGTAACCCTGAGCGACGGTGATATTGGTCGGCGGTTGAGTGACGCCAAAGCCCCACACCACCGGGACATTGGCGCTTTGATTGGTGCCCACGTAATTGGTGGCGACGAGGCAATAGGCGCCGGCTTCCGCCGAGGAGTAGTTGGAGATGGTCAGGGTGGCGGTGCTGGAGCCTGCAATGACGCTTTGGTCGGCGTTGGTGCCGTCGGACATGGGGGACCCGTTGTAGCACCATTGATAACCCAGGGGAACGGCGCCGCTGGCAAAACCGTTCAAGACGACGTTGGTTGGACTTGACTGACAGGGGCCGATGACCGCATTGGTCTGCTGCACGCCGACGGAGGGCGGGCCGACCTGAATATTAGCCAGATTCGCCCAGCAGTAGGTCTTGTTTGCGCCGTTCTTGGTGAAGGTCCCCGCCAGGGGCCAAGTGTAGTTGTTGGGGCTTCCCCCGCCATATGTGGCCGACCCACCCGAAGTCGAAGTGGAGCCGACAAAATACGGCCCCCAGGTCGGGGTGAAATTATCTCCGAACCAGTCGGGAACAGGATGAGTATAGCTAAATGACACGGATTCCAGCCAATAAAGAGTACTGGCCTTTAGAAGCAGCGGCGGGTTCAACGGCATCCAGTAGAAAGTGTTCGTATAATAGGGGCTCGTGCCGGACGGCACAATCACCTGGCCCAAAAGGGTGTGACTGCTTGAAGTTCCGGCATACACGCCGACGTAATAGCTCGCTGACAGTCCGGCGACCTTGTTGGTGCTGAACACTCCCAAGTGCGATACGACGACATTGGTGGAGCCGACTGTGAACCCGCAGCCGATGCCGCCGGTGTTGTTGTCCCGCCAGGCCCCGCCCGCTGAAGCTCCGATGGCCGGGGTGGCGTAGAGCTGTGCTTCGAATTGGGCGTAGCTGGAGGTGGCGAGGGCACAGAAAAGGCCCGCGATGACCCAGCGCAGGGTGTGGCGGGCGGCGCGGGCCGGGGTGATGGTTTGGAGGGCGTGAACCCGGCTGGTGGCCGGGGTGCGGAGGATGTTTTTAATGTTCATAGCAGTGGATTACGGAATGGTTAACGGTTAGGAGTTATGGAACGGTTGATATGGCCCGCAACACCGGGTTGCGGGCGGCGGCAGACGGGAGGTCTGCCTGGCCAGAAACGGACTGTAGGCACGATGCGGGTTGTCGCATAGTTTGCGGCCCGAGTATGGGGACAAGACCGGGGTTGAGTCTATTGTCAACTGTAACAAAGCCGTTGCCAAATTTAACAAAAGGGCCATCAGGGCTTGATTTTGTGGGAATCCCGGTATTGGGTCGGGGTTTGGCCCAGCCAACCAGTGAAACTGGCGGCACAGGTGAGCGGTCGTGCTGAAACCGGCGCGGCGGGCAATCTCGTTCAGGCGCAAGCCGGTCTGGCGCTTCTGCCGCCGTGGCGGACGATGTCATTTCCCGAAAGTCTCCCAGGCCTCGCGAGAGGCTCCTACCAATAGCCACGGGAGTCCGGATCAACGGTGGCGCCCCAGGGTGTAAGCGGGTAACGCTGAGCGGCTGTGAACAGATAGGCCTGAACGTGGTTGTCGCCGTAAAGGATATTGAAAAGGCCAATGCCTTTGTCGGTGTGCCACGCAGCGATCTCGTCGAGCGTGCGGTCCGGGGCGCCCGGCCAATCCACCAGAATGATTTTGGTTGTGGGTCTGGCGGCGATTTCGGAAAACTTGATTGCTTTGTTGCCGCCCGCGCTGGCATCGCCGCCGAGGGCCTCGATTCCATAATAGGAATAGCCAAAACTGCCATTGGCGCCCGTGGTTGCATCCACCAGCCCCGTCTGTCGCCAGGGCATCAGATAGCTGTTGCCCCAGGCAGCGAAGCAGGACTGCGAGGGGCCGGTCATGTACCATGGGTCTCCTATGTCGCCTGGGCAATGGTAAACATTCACGTTTTTCGAGTAGGTGTTCAACGGGCGTGCCGTGTCAGGCACATTCCAGCCGTACTGGGCGGCTGCGGCAGGCTGACCGGTGCCCTTCGGTCCTCCCCAGCATGCCCAATTCAGGCAGGCTGGAAAGAAGTCAAGGTTATCATCGTCATACATCACTAAGGAGACACCCAATTGCTTTTGATTGTTAACGCATTGGATGCGTTTGGCCTTGATCCTGGCGCGTGACAGGACCGGCAAAAGCATTGCCGCCAGGATTGCGATTATGGCGATTACTACCAAAAGCTCGATCAAGGTAAACGCTGACGCGCGGCGCTGGCCGGCCCGAAGACGCAGCGCAACAGATTTGCAATCTGTTGTATCCTCGCCCGGAATTTCCCTCACCCCCGCCTTCCACCAGAGGAAGAAGAGGAATCGCCGCCTGCCGCTCAGAATTTTATTTGGCACAGATGCTCAGGAACGATTGCCGCAAGCCCGGCTGTCCGCCGGGCCTGCGGGCGATCCTCAACCGCTCGGCTCACTGCAACTGAACACGATAGAACTTCCTCGCCGCCGAGGGCCTGAGGATATATGTGCCATTGGTCGCGCCGATGGTTGGTGTCCAAGGGCCGGTGATATTAGTCGCCTCCAAGAGCGTGCCTCCCGGCCAGGTTACAACCAGGTTGCTGCCCGACGGCGCGATATTCAGCGTGGCGGAGGCCGGGACGCCCAGATACAACGCATTCACTGCAACGGGCGAAAGGGCAGTGTTGAAGACCATTAAGTTGGCGATTGACCCATTCCAAAAGCGAAGATTGCCGCCCCCTGCAGTATCATAGCCGATGTCACTAAGGCCGGCAAAAGTGGCCGACGGGTTGGCGCCAGGACTGTTGGTGGACTGCATGCCGGTGCCATTCTGAAGGTATAAGGTCGCATTGGTCGGAGTGATTACCAGGGCTGTAAATGCCCACTGGTTGGTCGGCAAATCCAAGAAACTGTTGAACGAATAACCCGTTCCGTTCCACGTATATCTAAGTTCGTCGCCGCCGCTTATTGGATCAGGGTTGACACTCAGGCCGAATACGTAGGTCGAGCGTTGGAAGAAGATGGTCATGTTTGCCTCCGCGGTGCTGCCCGGATAAGTGTCGTAAACCCACGCCGCGATTGTGAGGTTGGAGACGACAACGTTGGCCAACGCCGGCACATAGACGTAACCGCTATAGCCATCGAGCGCCACAGCCAGATTGTCGGGGCCGAAGTTCACGTTCGTCGGCCCCGCTACTGCGGAGTATCCATTCGTGTAATCGCCATTGCAGGCGAAGCCGAGGCTGCCCCAATTGGTCGCGATGCCATATCCGCTGCCGGCATCGTTTAAGGGATAGTATAGCAGCAAGCTGCTGCCCATCACGGCTGAGGGATAGCTACCCCATGCCGGAGTGGTGACCTGTAGGGTCGCGACGGAGCTGTTTGTCCACCCGTAGCTATTAGTGACAAACAGTTGGTAGCTCCCGGCGCTCGCCGTGGAAACGTCCGTCAGGGTCAACGTGGCGTTCGTCGCGCCCGTGATCGCGCTGCCGTTGAAGGTCCATTGATAGGTCATGGGCGGCGTCCCGGAGGTGACGACCGCGAACTGCACCGTCTGGTGAACATAGGCGTCCTGAGACTGAACATCCTGGGTAATGCTGGGACCAGTGTCGGGAATCACCGTCACGACCGCGTCGGGGCTTTGCGCACCGACGGCGGCCGCGGCGTTGGTGGCGATCACGTAATAACTGCCCGACTGGCCCACGGTCACGGCGTTCAAATTCAAAACAAGGTTGGTGTCGCCCAACTGCGTCGCAGGCTCCTCATACCACTGCACGCTGATTGGCGGCTGGCCGGCAACCGAAGCGGTCAATGTCACATCCGTGCCGGCGTACTGCGTCACAATGGTCGGTTCAACGACCGCCGAGGCGCTGATTGCTAACACGGCCATATTAGGAGCGCTGTAAATTTCCCCAGCCGAGCCATAGCTGTAGAGCGGAGCGGTCGGCCAAGCGGAGGCGCTGTAACGCACGTACTGGCTGGAAGGCGGGTTTGTCCCCACGTAGTACGGGTTCCAGTCGGACGGAGTATAAGCATCACCCCAAGGGTCTGTCCCGCTAAATACCTGGGCCGCCAAAAGATACGATGCGGTGTTGGAAAGAACCAGCGGCGGGTCGAGCGGCGCCCACATGTAGCCGTTGATAACGGGATTTAACCCCGCCGGAACATCAACCGAACCGTAAAGCACGGTCCCATCGGGACTGAAGACGCCGACATGATGATCCGAGGTCAAACTAGCGTTGGTTCCGGTTGGGTCGTATTGTGAGGCGTAGTAACCCAAATGAGTCACCAACACGGAAGAGTTTCCAACTTCGAAAACGCCGCCCACCATCCCGGTGTAGTTGTTGGTGTCAATATTGGGCTGATAGCCATGCAGCAGTTCCTGGGGCGGGGCCAGGTTCGGGATCACCGTCAGCACCGCGTTGGCGGTGTTGGTGGCCGAAATCGAGTTTGTGACCAGACAAGAATAGGAGTCTGCGTTGTTGGTCAAAGCAGCGGCCACTGAATACGAGCTGCTGGTGGCTCCCGGAATGGCCGCGCTGTTGCGCGACCACTGGTAGTAAATCGGCGGCGAGCCCGAGACCGTGACGGACATCTTGGCCGTGTAGTTCTGATACACGGTGATATTGGTCGGCTGCTGCGAGATGGTCACCGGTACGGCGGTCACGGAGACCGTCACATTGGCGCTTTGCTCCCCGCCCAGGGCGTTGGTGGCGGTCAGGTAGTAAGTGCCGCTGTTGGTTATCTGGGCATTGGAGATCACCAGCGTGGCATTGGTCTGGCGTGGCAAAGCGGTGTTTGGAGCCAGATACCACTGATACATAATGGGAAGCTGGCCGGTGGCAAAGCCGGCGAGGGTGAGGGTGAGGCCGACGCTGGTCCCGACATTGGTTTGCTGCACGCCAACATAAGCGGGACCGACGGGGATCTTGGCCATCTCGGGGGCGCCGTAGGTTTCATTTCCTTCGTATGCTCCGAAGCCACCGCTCGGCGGCAAGGTGTCGCCAGCGGAGCTGTTGGGCGCATAAATTCCGGTTCGCGTGCCAGTACCGTTCGCGCCGACAAAGTAGGAGTTCCAGGTGGGCGTAAAAAGGTCGGGCCAGGAATCTCCATCACCACTGGTTGGGAGAGCGGCGAGGAAGTATGAGGTGTTGGAGCTCAGGAGCAATGGAGGATTCAGTTGGACCCAGTAATAATTGCTCATCCAAAAGGCGCCGGCGCCGGCAGGAACCGTCACCCCAGCCAAAAGCTTGGGGCTGGAAAAGTTAGCCGTTAGAATTCCGACGGGGTGCGAGATGTTTAAGCCGCTGCTGGTGTTGGTGCTGAAGTAGCCAAGGTGGGACACGACGACATTGCTGGATCCCACCTGGAACTCGCAGCCCACAGCGCCGCCATAGTTGTCACGCGCCCCGCTGGTGGGCGCCGTGTAAAGCAGATTTGTGGATTGGGCGTGGCAAACCGCCGGGGCTGCAAGGAACAGACCCGCAGCGATCAAACAGAGGGTGTTTCGGCTAGTATTCATAACATAATGGATTTCATGGCAAAAGTGGATCATAAATTAGATTTCCATGCTAAACATAGAAGCCACCCCGCACCCCCGTCTATTGTCAATTGTGACAAAAGGGTTGCCAACTTTAACAGAACCGGCATCAACGCTTGATTTTGTGGGAATCCCGGTATTGGGTTGGGGTTTGGCCGAGGCGGCTGTGAAAGAGCCGGCACAGGTGAGCGGTGGTGCTGAAACCGGCGCGCCGGGTAATCTCGTTCAGGTGCAAGTCGGTCTGGCGCAGCAGCGAGCAAACCCGATCCATCCGGCGGCGGATGATTTCACCGTGAATGCTGGTCTTGAGCCAGCGGCGAAAGCGCTGCTCCAGATCGGTGCGCGAGCGGCCCGCGTTGGCCAGCACATCCTTGACGCTGATGCCGTCATCCACGTGGTCTCGAATGAATCGCATGGCCTGGACGGTAATGGCATCGCCAATCGGCACCACGTCGGTGGAGGCCCGCTCGACGACACGCAACGGTGGAATCTGGACCAGTTCAATCTCCGGCTTCTTTCCTTGCATCATCTGGTCCAACTGGCGCGCCGCCTCGAATCCCAGCCGTTCGGTATCAGGCTCGATGCTGGTGAGCGGGGGGTCACATAAATTGCAAAGGACGTCGTCGTCATCCACACCCATGACGGCGACCTGCTCCGGGACCTTGACGCCGTGTTCACGGCAGGCATTGAGGACCTGCTGGGCCCGGACGTCGTTGCAGGCGAACAGGCCGAGCGGCCACGGCTGTTGGCGCAGCCAGCCCGCGATCGCCTGCTCCGCCGCCAGGCCGGATTGCTCGACTGCCTGAATATGCGGGGGATAATGGGGCAGTCTTGAGGAAAATACCCGGACCTTGAGGCCCCACTTTTCGAGACGCGCGCAGAAAGCCGCCTCGCGCCGATCGGAGAATGGAATGCCGCGATAGCCGCAAAAGGCGAGGTGGCCAAAACCGGCCTGGAGAAAAAAGTCGGCTGCCAATTGCGCCACGGCGCAGGCGTCCGTGTCAAAGCCGGGAATGGCTTTGAAGCGATTGTTGCCCAGCACGTCCACCACCGGATGGCCCAGGCGCAGCAAGGCATTGGCCATACGCGGGTCTTCAATGCGAGCGATAATCCCGTCCCCTCTCCACTGGTTGAGCCAGCCCGGAATGCCGCTGTGCAGTTCGCGTTCCTGCGAATAGATTGACCACGGCCCGTTGACGTGCGCGTAGCGGGCGATGCCGCGCAAAATGCCGCGACCGTAAGTGCGTGAGCTCTCAATCAACAGCGCGACTTTGGGAATGCCGGCAGCGATCAGGTTCGAATCGGAACGGACTCCGTATTGTTGCACGACTACCTTTTACCAAAGGGCGCTTTGCGGCGCAATAGTGCAAACGGACTAACGCACAGGCGACACAAACGGACCAACGCAGCGCGGCAGAGCCGCAACCAAAGCGATTGGTGATTGGTAACTGGTGATTGGGGGGGCAGCCCGCTGCGTTCGTACAAGAAATCTTGCTCAAAGTGCGCGATTGTCGGGCATTGCAAAGGCGACGCCACTGTTCAGGCAGTGGCGCCGGACGGGGCGGGCGGCGGCGGGCCAGTGGGGTGAGGCCGCGACCGGAGCGGAACTCGCACAGTTACAAAGTAAAATCGCCACATGAGTCACATGGGGACGGTGCGCTGTCGTGCTTTGCAACTGTGTAACGCATGTAACTGCTGGACGGTGGTGCCCTGGCGGTTGCCGGTGTAGACTATCGAGCCGACTTTGCCGGTCAGATAGACTGGGATTGTGCATTGTGCCATATGTTTAGACACCTCATGGGCAACCGCAGGCACGAAGACTACGGCGGGCGGCGCTGTGCAAGGTATTAAGACCATCATCGGAGCGGCATCATGCCGCAGAGAGACTTCTCAACGCAAACCCTGTCATTTTTGCCGCTCGCACGAAGGGGCGCAAGGGTGTTTTCTGCCCTTGCGCCCATAGTCGTGTCGGGTTCGACGCTACCTGCAACGCTTCTGAGTGGCGTTCGCAGGAGCCGTGGACTGGGCATTCCACGAGGCTGGGGGGGTGGTAACAAAAAAGGCCCTCACTGTCAACAACAAAAGCAATGGATTTTGGGCGGGGCAGCCACTCGCACCTGTGGCAGACTTGCGAGGGGTAGCGGAAGTTGTAGGGGCAAGGGGTGCGGCGGCTAAAGAGGTAAGGGGGGGCATCGCCGCGCCAAGCGAGGATGCGGCAGCGGAAGCATTTGTATCTGGAGGGCGCGAAGTTGTGGGTGCGGGCAACGTGGCAAAACATCACGTAGTGGATTCGGATGGTGCGGAGTTCGAGGTCGGGAAGACAGGCTCTCATTTGATGGCGGGAACGCCTGCTGGAACGAAGACGCTAGCGGATGGGACAGGCCGCCTACGAAGACCCGGAGGCCGCCAAGTACATTTGGGGCACCGCCTTCCACTGGTACACCGGCGACCACTTCGATAACGTGCGCATGGTGCACGATGCCTTCCCCGGCAAACACCTCCTCTACACAGAAGGCGGCATCGGCGGCACCTGGCCAGCCGCCCAGCGCCTGGCCAAGAACGTCATCATGGACCTCAACAACTGGACCGAGGGTTGGGCGGTCTGGAACCTCATCCTCGACCAGGAGAACGGCCCACGCCACGCCGGCGGCACGAGCGCGCGCAGCAGCACCATCGTCAACGCCGACACCACGACCGGCGAGATCACCTACAATCCCCCGCACTACGTGCTCGGCCAATTCTCGCGCTTCATCCGCCCCGGCGCCAAGCGGATCGCCTGCACCTCCAGCAGCGACGACTTGATCGCCACGGCGGCGCTCAACCCCGACGGCACCGTCGCCGTCGTCGTCTGCAACCTCACCGCCCGCGACACCTTCCTCCGCGTCTGGCGCCGGGGGCAATTCGTCAAATACCAGTGTCCGCCCAACGGCACGATTAGCTTCATTTTTCAGCCCGTATAGGCGCAGGTATGGCAGTTAACCCCGCGGAAAGAGACTTGCACACCTGTTCATCAACTTCCAAGAAACGCATCTGACCTTGGCTCTCTCTGGCCGCCATACTGGCTGCCGTAATGGCACAGCCGCCCTGACTCCTCTGCTACCCGCAGCGGAACCGACCGGACAGCCATGCTCAGAGGCAGCGGCAGGGCTGGTTTTTTCTCAATAATGAGAATTGAAGATTGAAAACTGGAAGGCGCGGGAAGGAGTCGGGGCAGGGCGGAACGAGGGGGCCTGCCGGCTGGGAGAAGGGCGCGGCGGGCCATTTTGCGGCGGTGCGCGCAAAAAGACGCGGAGTATCTGGGCCTGCTGGGCGGGGCGAAGCTTTCCAAAAGCCGGTGGTGCTGTGGTGGGCAAGGGTGCGGGCGTCGAGGACGTCGGTCTTGCGGTGGGAAGCGCCGGCCAGTGGGTTGACGACGGAAGGGATGCCGCCAAAGGGTTTGAGGGCGGGCAGGTGACAGGCGCCGGTGCTTTCGATGCAATAGCGCAACTGAAGCGGTTCGGTCCAACAGCGCGCAAGCCAGCCGTGCCATTCCCCGAGTGACTGCGGGAAAGCGATTCTGCCTTACGTGCTCAAAGGCTACAGGTCCACATCGAACCGGCAGTTCGTCGCCTGATTTAAGGCCCTCGAGGGGCCAAAAGAACGCATGAAGTCAAAAGGCATTGCCCCGCCAGTTGACTCCTGCGTTTTTTCGTGGAATGATGCTATATGTTGTTCGCCATTTTGAGCCAGCGGCGAAGCGCCAATAACTATGAGGACAAAGCATTGAATTGCTCGATAGAGACCTCTGCAAAGCGGGTGCGGCGGCGCTCTGTGAGCGCCACGATCTTTAAGTTCCCAGGAAAATGACGGCGGTCATAGACCGCCGCTGCGAAGGAATTCATATAAAGAACACTGTGTCAACAAAATCGTCCGTGTCACGTTTGACCCTCGGCTGGATCTTCTGTTTGTTCAGCATCCACACCGCCCTGGGCCAGTCCAGCACCAACCAGTTTTTCCACGAGCAACGGAACGGCAACCGGGACAACTATGTCGGCGTCATCGGCGGGTCATTCAGGACCGGCAGTTCGAATGTGATGGTGTCGCATGTGGGGTATTACATGACGAATGCCGCCGGCTTGCACCGGACTCATCACGTGGGGATTTTCGCTTCGAACGGCAGCGGGCTGCTGGGGTCGGCGCTGGTGCCAGCGGGCGCGGGCACGCTTGTCACCAACGGCTATAGCTGGGTGGCCTTGAATCCACCATTGTTGCTCTCCAGCGGCACACTTTACGTCGTGGCAACAGAAGTATTCGCAAACGACGGAGATGTCTGGCCGGACCAGACCACTTACACCAACTGGAATTCCTATTTTGTTGGCACCAATACTTGGGGCAGCGGGGGGACCAACAACTATCTCTGCTACTACAGTCCAAGTGGGGCGGCCTGGCCAACCTTTCCGGCGACCTCCTTCGGCCCCGGCACGATGTACGGCAGCATGAATATGGCTTTATTGCCGGTCGGCGCTCCGGTAGTGCTGACAGCCACGACCCAGGTATCAACGAGTTCGGGTGTTGGAGTCACGATCACGACTTGTGAAAACGGACAATATCCATTGATGAACCAGTGGTATAAGGCGCCGTCCACGTTGCTGGCGGGCCAGACGAATGCGATCTTGACGCTCTCGAACCCGCAATTGTCTGACTCCGGCACTTACTATTTGGCGGTGAGCAACGCCTTGGGCGGCGTGCTCAGCAGCAATGTGATGGTGACGGTCGTTGTGGCGTCCGGGACGAACCCGCCCTCGGTCTTGCAGCAGCCACAATCCCAGTCGGCATGGCTAAATCAGAGCGCGCAATTCAGCGTCGGCGCGTCCGGGACGCTGCCGTTGAGCTACCAGTGGCAGTTTAATGGCGCCAATCTAACTTCAGCAACCAATGCGACTCTGACGCTCGCGGGCGTGACGGGAGCAAATCAGGGCAGTTACTTCGTGGTGGTCAGCAACGCGTTTGGCTATACCAACAGCGCGACGGTCTCACTCACGGTTAACACCAACATTGCTTATATTTTGGTGGATCCAACGATGCCGGTGGTGACGAATTTTCTAGGTTGGGGGACCTCACTTGCCTGGTGGGCCAACCTGGCGGGCGGGTATGCCAACCGGGACGATTACGCGAGCCTTGCTTTTACCCAGCTCAAATTAAATATCGTTCGTTATAACATCGGATGCACTGAGAATCCGAACATTCCTGACACGATTCAAATCCGTGCCCAGATACCAGGCTTTGAGCCGAGCAACGGGGTGTGGAATTGGGACGCGGACACCAACCAGCGGTGGATGCTGCGGCAGGCGGTGGCTTTGGGAGCCAATCATGTCGAGGCTTCCTCGTATTCGCCGCCGTGGTGGATGACGGTCAGCGGAAGCGTCACCGGTTCCACCAACGGAACCAGCAGCAATCTGCAAACCAATTACGAGAATGCTTTTGCAGTCTATCTGGCGATGGTGGTCAGCAATCTTACGGTTAACGACGGGGTTACCTTTAAGTTGGTCACACCCATGAACGAACCAAACAGTGACTGGTGGGTTTACGGGGGCGCTCAGCCGGGTTGTGCCATCGGCGCCGCACAACAATCGCGGGTGGTTGTTGACCTGAGATCACAACTAAACGCTCTCAATTTGTCGGCCGTCGGGATAGACGCCTCCGAGGACTATGACCCGTCAATTACCCTCAGCTCGCTTGACGGTTACAGCACTGCTGGTTTGAACGATGTTTCCGTCATTTCCACTCACAGCTACAATCCCAGCGGTCTGGTCGCGATGCGTAACCAGGCCGGTGCATGGCAAAAGCCAGTGTGGACGGCCGAATATGGCGATGGCGACGCGACGGGAATAACAATGGCTCGAAGGATTCATGACGATATTGCCGAGATGTGGGCGCAGGCCTGGGTTTATTGGCAGGTTTGTGACTATGCCGGCTGGGGCTGCATCAGCAACAGTTTGGATGGCAGCGGCGACACCTCTTATTCGTTGGCAGAAAAGTTTTACGTCCTCGGTCAGTTCAGCCAATTTATCAGTCCCGGCTCGCAAATCCTCAATGTGGGCGACAGCAACTCGCTCGCCGCGTATAATTCCACCAGCAACTCACTCGTTATGGTCACGGTGAACGACAGCGCGAATGCCTACACGGCAGGTTTCGACCTGGGCGGGTTTAGCGGCCTGCCCGCGCAGGCAACGCTCTACCGCACTTCGCCAACCGAAAACCAGCATCAACTTTCCGTCTCGCTTACGAACACCACGCTCGTCTCGCTCATCCCGGCGGGATCGGTCAGCACTTTTGTTTTGAACAACGCGACGGTCGCGCCTCCATCTTCGGTGGCGCTGGCTTGGTATCCGTTTGAAGGCAATGCGGTTGATGCGAGCGGCCACGGCAACAACGGCACTATCCGCGGCAATGTCGCGTTTGCAAGCGACAAAGTGGGCGCGCTGGCCGCCCAATTTGACGGGATCAGCGGCTATGTTCAGATCCCGTGCTGCATCAGCAACGACTTCACCATTTCATTTTGGCTTAAAACCACCGCCACGGCCAGCACCGGACAATGGTGGGCGGGCCAGGGATTGGTGGATGGCGAAGTCGCCAGCGGGGCGAATGACTTCGGTGTCAGTCTCGTTGGCGCGAATGTGGCGCTGGGCGTGGGCAATCCAGACACCACGATCACGTCAACCGAAGCAGTCAACGACGGGAATTGGCATCAGGTTGCCGCGACCCGCGACGCCGTGAGCGGGCAGATGCTGATTTATGTGGATGGCGCTTTGCAGGCCAGCGGCCTCGGCCCCCTCGGCCCGAAAGCCGCGTCGCCGTCTCTGCGGATTGGGAGCATCCAGGCTGGTTACGCGGGCGGATTTTTCGCGGGCGCCATGGACGACGTGCAAATTTTTGGACGGGTCTTCAGCGCGGCAGAAATCGGCCAGTTGATGAACTACGCTCCGACGATCACCAGCGCGCAAACCAATTTTAGCATTCTGGCGGGCCGCACGCTAACGATCACCAACACCGCCACCGATGCCGCTGTTCCGGCAGTAAACCTGACGTGGAACCTGCCGATGGCACCCGCTGGCGCGGCGATCGAGGCCAATTCCGGCGTTTTCAACTGGCGTCCGGCCATGGCGCAGTCACCCTCCACCAACTTGCTCGTGGTAACGGTGACGGACAACGGTTCACCCAGCATCACCGTTACGCAAACGCAGTTCGTCACCGTCACTCAACCCGAGGAACCTGCCATGACTGGTCCGTCGCTGGCTGCGGGCAATTTCTCGGCAACGATTTCCGGAGACAGCGGCCCGGATTATGTGGTGCAAGCGACGACCAATTTGAACAGCACGCCAAACTGGGTGTCCATCTTTACCAACGCGACGGCCAGCCCGCCGTTTGAATTTTTGGATAGGCCAACAACGAATTTCGCGTGTAAATTCTACCGCGTGATTCTCCAGCCTTGATGAAAACGCTTCCGCGAGCGGCGTCCCGAAAGGTGTGCATCGCAGGCATTACGACCGCGCCCGGTTCTCGATGGATGGAACAGATGGCAAGGAACGTGACCCTGGCGGACACCGGCTTTCGGTCTGGCTGTCGGGACTTGCGGCACGATCGCGATGCGAAGTTTTGTGCTGCGTTCGACGGCATCCTCGGTGCAGCCGGGATCCCCAACGCACGCGCCGTGCGCCCCGGCTGGTCGCCAAGGCGGCAATGACCCGTTTACGTTTGCCGCTCACCGGGTCAAGCCGATTGCGCGAGGAGACGCTCTATTAAAATTGGCAATACAATTGGCAAATTGGCAATTGACCGACGACTCGATTGAACCTTAGAATCCGCTTTTAGATAATCGAAAAAGTCCAAAACAATTATGAAAAGACCAATCATGTCTGGTGCCTTGAGCAGCGTTCTGGTGTTGATGTCGGTGTCCGCTTTGGCGCAAACCGATTTCTACACGGAGAATCCCAGTTATAATTTGACTGGTAGCGGGGCCCCCGCATCGGGTTATAACGGCAACGTGGGCATCCGCTTCGGTTTGCAGGCTAGCGATGTGCCAGCCGGAGACGCTGTGGAAGTGACGGCTTTGGGATTTTGGGCCGGCACGTCTGGCCAGTTCACGGGTGCGGGAACGGTGGATTACAACCACACGTTGTCGCTTTGGGGACCGAACACCTATGCCAACCGCACGGGTAGTTACGCAAGCCTTAATTTGGCCTCCGTGACGCTGAGTGCCGGAGCCACTGTGGATGCCAACGGCTTTGCTTGGGTTACTTTGAGCACCCCCATTACTCTGGTGCCCAGTGATTATTATATGGTGCTGACGAGCGTGACTTCTGGCCAGACAACAGACCCGTATTTGAACCCCTACGACAACGGTTCGAGCGGCAACACAGCGATCACTGGGTATGCTGGAACGCCCTTCGTGGATTACGAGGGGGCCTATAGCACATCAGGTCAGGCCTACAACGGTTCTGGATATTTGGGGCCAAACCTGCAATATGAAATAGTTGTAGTTCCCGAGCCATCAATCATGGCTCTTGGCGGCATAGGTTTGATGGCTCTGATGGTTTACCGTCGCCGCGCCGTGAAGTAACAAAGAGGGTTGTGGGCGAGAAGGGATTGTAACGGGTGTGGACGGGGTGCTGGCGTGGGGGCGCTTCAGAATCGGAAATGCCGTCCCTGCCGGTGAAGCTTCCTTTTGGGTGTTGGTGTTATAAAGGACTATTCGGAGGCGGTGAAGTGGTGGCGCAAAGCCGCCGAGCAGAATTACGCTGTTGCTAAGTTCACAGGTAAAACCAAGGGACAGCAGATGTTCTTTGACCCCCACACCCTCCCGCCCGGCATAGCCATTCTCACCCTCCACCCTCCACACCGCCTGCGCCGGGTCAGTTCGTATGCGCCCCAGACTGCCAGAATCAGCACCCCCAGCGACGGAATGTAAGCATAGCGATCCGCCATCGCGTGGCTGCCCACTTGCACCAACCCGATGATGGGCGCCAGGGTCCCGCAATACCACAGCCACCCCATCAGCAAAAAGGGGTATCGCCGCCGCTGCACAAAAAGCAGCCCCGAAAGGCCCAAGATCACACCACCCGCCAGCAGCACCTTCGCCAGCGGCCATTGCCCGGGGTGCGGGTAGTAAACGGCCAGATCCGTTGCCCAGAACACCTTCCCCAGATAGCGGCAGTACGCAATCAGGGCGTTCCCGGCGCGTGCGCCGAGGGGCAGGTTGTCAAGGGCTTCCACAGCGCGTCCCTGCTTCTGCACCATTAAGGTGCATTATTCAAATCAGGTTTTTTGATGGGAGCAAGCGGAATGGCGCTTGTTTGCTGTGGGCTGTGCGTCCAAAGTATTTGCAATTGGCCGATGAAATACAATGTCGTTGGAAACATGCAGTCGGTATTGCGCGGTGGTGGTGGTCAGTTCTGGAAACGCCGGATTCCGTTTTTGATTATTCTTGCCGGGCTTGGAATCGCTGCCTGGCAGTTGCGCGAACGCAATTCATCACCGATTTCCGCCCAGGGCGGCGAGCCGTTTGAGAACTTCGCCGCACTTGAAACCCCATCATACATGCAAAACGATGATCGATGGAAGGACGAGAAGATTGGCGGCAGCGGCGAAAGATTGGGCGATGTTGGATGTGCGATTTGCAGTCTTGCCATGGCGCTCGACCATTTTGGAATCCGTTACACGCCGAAAGAACTGAACGATCAGCTAAAAGCAAATAATGGCTATACGTGGCGGGGCTGGTTGAAGTGGCAGGCCATTTCGACCATTACAGGCAATAAGATTATGGTGGAAACCGTTCCAAAGCCATCCCACGCAGATATTGACACCGCCTTAAGAAAAAGTAATCCCGTGGCCGTCAAGCTCCTGATTAACGGGACCATTCCCCATTGGGTGTTGATTGTGGGCAAACAAGGCACGAACTATCTGATGCGTGATCCGCTGGGGGACGGGCATTCTCTGGAACCAGTGTCGAAGTATGACAGCGATATTTTTGGCGTTCGTATCGTTAAACCCGCAATGCCGTTTTGATTTATAAGCCAACACTCCTGTGCCAAATTAGAACACAGCCCGGCTGCGAGGTAAAACGAGCCGGGGGCGGCTGCGAGCCTTAGCTCGCGCCCCCGGCGGTCGAAGGTTCGCTGGACTTCCGTTGCTTCTTGTTTTCCTGGCTCACCACAGGCGCGGTTGTTCGGGGCTGGGTCGGGATGGCAAGGATGCGGCTGATCTGGCCGTAGCGCCCTTGCTGGCCGACAACGACTCCTCGTTTGCCGACGCTTGGGACGTCGAGTACTTGATGGGGAACTGAGGGGCGATGGAGCGCCGGGGAATCAGCGGCCCGGCGGAGCGGTGTTCGTTCCCAGTGCGCGAGCGAGGTTGGTGCGGGCTTCGGCGTCATCGGGTTTGAGGCGGAGGGCTTCCTGGAATTGGCGAATGGCGTCGTCGGTTTGGCCTTTTTTGACGAGGGCGGCGCCGAGATTGTTGTGGGCTTCGGCGTAATCGGGCTTCAGGCGGAGGGCTTCGTGCAGTTGGCGGATGGCCGCGTCGGTTTGGCCCTGCTGGTCGAGGGCGTAGCCCAGGTTATTGTGGGCGTCGGCGTTACCCGGTCTGAGGCGGACGGCTTGCTGGAATTGGCGGATGGCGTCGTCGAGTTGGCCTATCGTGTAGAGGGCGACGCCGAGGTTGTAGTGGGCATCGGCGTAATCGGGATTGAGGCGGATAGCTTCCTGGAATTGGGGGATGGCCTCGGCGGTTTGGCCTTTTCTGGCGAGGGCGACGCCGAGGTTGTTGCAGGCCCCGGCGTCATTGGGCCTGAGGCGGATGGTTTCCTGGTATTGGCGGATGGCGTCGTCGGTTTGGCCTTGCTTGAGGAGGGCGATGCCGAGGTTGTTGTGGGCGTCGGCGTAATCGGGTTTGAGGCGGAGGGCATCCTGGAATTGGCGGATGGCGTCGTCGGTTTGGTCTTTCGCGGAGAGGGTGACACCGAGGCTGTTGTACGCGAGCCAATTGTCTTCCGTGACGTCGAGCGCATGACGGAACAGGGTTTCACTGTCTTGCCAATAGCCGAGTTGTTGGCGCGTCAACACGAGGCACAGGATGATGGCCGCTGAAGCGGCCACCGACAAGGCGAGCAGAGCGGGCCGCCAGGGCCGGGCCAGTTCATAGGCGCCCCAGACTGCTAGAATGAGCACCCCCAGTGAGGGAAGGTAAGTGTAGCGATCGGCCATCGCGAATTCGCCAACCTGAATCAGTCCAATGGCGGGCACCAGCATCCCGACAAACCAGAGCCAACCCATGAGCAAAAAGGGAGAGCGCCGCCGTTGGGCCCAAAACAGCCCCGAAAGGCCCAGCAACAACGCGCCGGCCAGCAGCACCATGGCCAGCGGCCAAAGCCCAGGGTGCGGATAGAAAAAGGCCAGATGGGTTGGCCAGAAGAGCTTCCCCAGATAGCGGCAGTACGAAATCAGCGCGTTGCCGGCACGCGCGCCCAAGGGGATCTCTTCACCCGCCGTCAAAGCGCCGCCATGCTTGGACAGCACGAAGGTCAGGACGCTCGAAGCGGCGGCGAGGGCGAAGAAGGGGAGCTTTTCGCGAAGGAGGGGGAGGAGATTTTTGATTGTTGAATTTTGATTTTCGATCTGGAGGCGGCGGAGGGGCCAGTAGTCGAGGAGGAGGAGGACGAAGGGGAGGGTGACGAGCATGGGCTTGGACAGGAGGCCGAGGGCGAAGAGGGAGAGGGAGAGGAGGTAGAAGAGTGAAACGTGAAACGTGAAACGTGAAACGTGAAACGTGTTGCGGGATTCGGGCGGCTGACTTTGGACTTGCGCATAGCGGGCGTAAAAGACGAGCGCGA